>JAKAIH010000397.1 GCA_021825225.1 Pseudomonadota bacterium | reverse complement strand
ATTGCCCTCGGCATCGAACATCTCGATGCGCACGCGGTCGCCGAATTTGAGGAAGGGCGTCGCGGGCGCGCCGCCGGCGATCGTCTCGAGCGCGCGCTTCTCGGCGATGCAGGCGGTGCCCGCGTTCTGATCGGCGTTTGAAACCGTACCCGAGCCGACGATGGTTCCGGCGCTGAGCGGACGCGTGCGCGCGGCGTGCGCGATCAGGCGCGGGAATTCGAATTGCATGTCCATGCCGGCGTTGGGCTGCCCGAGCAGCTCGCCGTTGACTTGAACGACCAGCGGCAGGGCGAGCTTGCCGCCGTCCCAGGCCGGACCGAGTTCGTCCGGCGTCAGCGCCAGCGGCGAAAAAGCCGATGCGGGCTTGCTGTGGAAGAAGCCGAAACCCTTGGCGAGTTCGTCCGGCACCAGCCCGCGCAGCGACCAGTCGTTGACGAGCAGCAGCAGCCGGATATACTCGCCGGCCTCTTTCTTGTGCAGGCCCATCGGAACGTCGCCGGTGATCACCGCGATCTCGGCTTCCAGGTCCAGGCCCCAGTCCTCGGATTCGAGCGGGATATCGTCGCAGGGGCCGAGAAACGCGTCCGATCCGCCCTGGTACATGAGCGGTTCGCTGCGCGCGGACTTGGGCATTTCCGCGCCGCGCGCCTTGCGCAGGCGTTCGGCATGGCTCAAGTAGGCCGAGCCGTCGGCCCATTGGTAGGCGCGCGGCAGGGGCGAGGCGCATTGTTTCGCGTCGAACTCGAACGCTCGGCCGCCGGGTGCGCGGTTGAGCGCATCGTAGCGGTCGACGAGCTGCGGCGCAGCGTAGGCCCAATCGTCCAGCGCCGCCTGCAGCGTCGGCGCGATGTCGTCGGCCTTGATCGCATGCTTGAGGTCGCGCGACACCACGATCAGCGTGCCGTCGCGGGTTCCGTCCTTGAGGGTGGCGAGTTTCATGTCCGGGTCGATTTTCTGCGAAGCCGCATTTTAACCGTTTGCGCCGGCGCGGGGCGCGTCGCATGTCCACCGGCGCAAATCCGGGCTTTCCGGCCGCGATCCGGGCCGGACCGCGACCTTGTGCGCTATTGCCTGGTCATATAAAATGACCAAGGTCGATTCGCAAGGATGCCGCCCATGTCCAAATTCAATATCGCCGAAGCCAAAACCCACTTCTCGCGGCTGGTGCAGAAAGCCATGCTGGGAGAGGAGGTCATTATTTCGAAGGACAACAAACCGGTGCTCAAGCTGGTCCCGCTGACTGCGCCGACGCGTCCGCGCAAGCCCGGCTCGGGCAAAGGGCAGATCCTGTACATCGCGCCGGATTTCGACGCCACGCCGGAGGCTTTCAAGGATTACGTTTGATGCGCGTCCTGCTCGACACGCATGTATTTCTGTGGTGGGTGGAGGGAGAGCGCGCGCTGCCGGCAAAAGCACGCGCGGCCATAGCCGATCGGGAAAACGAATGCCTGATCAGCCTCGTCAGCGCCTGGGAATTGGCGATCAAGGTCAAGCTTGGCAAGCTGAAGCTCGCGCTCCCGGTGCAGCGTTACCTTGTCGAACACGCGGCCGCCAATGGCTTCCAGGTGCTGGATATCCGCTTGGCGCACATCGGACGCGTCGAAACGCTCGCGGCGCATCACGGCGATCCTTTCGATCGCCTGCTGATCGCGCAGGCCCTCGAGGAAAAGCTGCCCATAGTCACCGCCGACCCGGTTTTCAGGAAGTACGGCGTCAAGCGCATCTGGTAGCGTTCTCAGCCGCGCCGCCAGGCATGGAAGCGCTCGACCCACTGCAGCAGTTTCTGCGGCGCATGCGCCTTCTTCCACGCACCCGCCGCGTACTTGTTCGCCTCCGCCAGCGTCGGATAGATATGGATGGTGCCGAGAATCCTGTTGAGCCCGATGCCCTGGCGCATCGCGAGCACGTATTCGGCGATCAAGTCGCCCGCATGCTCGCCGACGATGGTGACGCCGAGTATCTTGTCTTTGCCGGGCACGGTGAGCACTTTGACGAAACCATGCGCTTCGCCGTCGGCGATCGCGCGGTCGAGGTCGTCCATGCCGTACACGGTCAGCTCGTAGGGGACGCCGCGCTCCTTCGCCTCGATTTCGTTCAGGCCGACGCGCGCCGCCTCCGGGTCGACGAAGGTGGCCCACGGTATCACCGAATAGTCGGCGCGGAATTTCTTGAACGGATCGAACAGCGCATTGACCGCCGCATACCAGGCCTGATGCGCCGCGGTGTGCGTGAACTGATACGGCCCGGCGACGTCGCCTGCGGCATAGATATTGGGGAACCTGGTCTGCAGGAATTCGTTGGTATCCACGGTGCGGCTCGTGGAAATGCCCAGTTCCTCCAGTCCATAGCCGCTGAGATTGGCCACGCGGCCGACCGCGACCAGCAGGCCGTCGAAGGGAATGCGCAGGTCACGGCCCGCATGTTCGGCGATGAGGATGTTCTCGCCGTTCTCGACCAGGAACTGCTTCGCCTTGTGGTTGACCAGCACATCGATGCCTTCGGCGCGAAAGCGCTGCGTCACCAATTCGGAGACTTCCGGATCTTCGCGCAGCAGGATGCGCGGCGCCATTTCGACCTGCGTGAGCTTGGCGCCGAGACGGGCAAAAGTCTGGGTCAGTTCGCAGCCGATCGGGCCGCCGCCCAGCACGATCATCCGTCGCGGCAGCTGGCGCAGATTCCACACCGTGTCCGAGGTGAGATAGCCGACGTCCTCGATGCCCGGAATCGGCGGCACGAACGGCCGTGCGCCGGCAGCGATGACGATGGCGCGCGTCGTCAGGCGCTGTACGGCGCCGTCCTTGCGTGTGATTTCCACTTCCCAGGGAGAGACGATTTTCGCCCTGCCCTCGATCACGTCCACGCCGAGCCCGCTGTAGCGCTCGGCGGAGTCGTGGGGCGCCACGGTCTTGATCACGCGCTGCACGCGCTGCATGACTTCGGCGAAGTCGAATTCGGCGCGCGCTTCGCGGATGCCGAATTCAGCCGAGCGGCGCATCTGCGACAGCAGCCTGGCCGAGCGGATCAGCGCCTTCGACGGCACGCAGCCGGTGTTGAGGCAGTCCCCGCCGAGCCGGTGCTCTTCCACCAGCGTGACCTTGGCCTTGACCGCCGCGGCAATATAGGCGCTGACCAGGCCCGCCGATCCGCCGCCGATCACGACCAGGTTGCGCTCGAAGCGCCGCGGCTTGTTCCAGCCGGCATAGACTTTCTTCATTTGCAGATGCTCCATGAGCCGTTTTGCGATCAAGGGAAAGACGCCGAGCAGCGCGAACGAGCCGACGAGCGCCGGCGAGAGGACGCCCGACAGCGAATCGATCCGCGCCAATTGCGTGCCGGCATTCACGTAGACGATGGTGCCGAGCAGCATGCCGAGCTGGCTGACCCAGTAGTAGGTGCGCGTGCGAATCGCCGTGAGCCCCATCGCGAGGTTGATCAGGAAGAACGGGAATGCCGGAACCAGGCGCAGCGTGAACAGATAGAATCCGCCCTCGCGTTCGATGCCGGCATCGATCGCGCGCAGCCGTTCGCCGAAGCGCTGCTTTACCCAGTCGCGCAGCAGGAAGCGCGAAGCCAGAAACGCCAGCGTC
>JAKAIH010000396.1 GCA_021825225.1 Pseudomonadota bacterium | reverse complement strand
TTCACCATCGCCGGGATGTGCGGCGCCATTTTCGGCGCCTGAGCGATGATCGTGGCGTCGACATTGACGATGCGGTAGCCGGCCTCCTGCACCATGGCGCTGACCTGGCGCAGCAGGATCCGGCTGTCGGCATTCTTGTAACGCGCATCGCTGTCTGGAAAATGCGCGCCGATATCGCCCATGGCCGCGGCGCCGAGCAGCGCATCGCACAGCGCATGCAGCAGAACGTCCGCGTCCGAGTGCCCGTCCAGGCCTTTCTCGTTCGGGATGTGCACGCCGCCGATGATCAGCTTGCGTCCGGCTGCCAGGGCGTGAACGTCGAATCCCTGTCCTATTCTCATGTCTGCGTCCCCCGGCTGGTGAGGATGGTTTGCGCCAGCTGCAGGTCCTCCGGGTAGGTCACTTTCAAATTCGCAGCGGAACCCTGCACCAGTTTCGGCTTCAGTCCCAGGGCCTCGACGGCCCCGGCCTCGTCGCTCAATTTTGCCGTACGGCCCAATGCCTCGAGCAGCAAACCATGGCGGAACATCTGCGGCGTCTGCGCCTGCCACAGCTGCTCGCGCGCTTCGGTCCTCTGGATCCGGCCGGTGGCGTCGGCGCGCTTCAGCGTGTCGGCGACCGGCACGCCAAGTATACCGCCGACTTCGTCGCTGGCGAGGGTATCGAGCATGCGCTGCAATTCGCGCGGCGCGAGGCAGGGCCGCGCCGCGTCGTGCACCAGCACCCAATCCTCGGGCTCCAGCGTGGACGAGGCCGCGACCAGGCCGTTGAACACGCTGTCGTGCCGCGTCGCGCCGCCGCAGTACAAGGGAACAATGCGCTCGCCGAACTCAGCCCAGGGATGGTGTTTGAATTCCTGGTCCGCCGGCGCGAGCACCACGAACACGGTGCTGATCCTAGGATCGGCAAGCAGCGCCTTGACGCTGTGGTAGAGCATCGGGCGCCCGAGCAGATCCAGGTATTGCTTGGGCTTGGCCTGGCCCATGCGTTCGCCCGCGCCCGCCGCCGAAATCAGACCGAAAAATTGCTCGGACGTCATTGTTTTTTCGTAATAAATAGCTGCCGAAGCCGTTATAATACAGCTTAGTGAAACTATGATGTCAGCCGAATCGCCTGCCCCGGTGGCGCACCGCACAAGGCCGCGCCCGCGGGTTTCTTTTTTCCTATGAACAGCCCCCCGCCCCAGACGCCGCACAAGCGCCGCCATACCCAGCTGCATGGCTCCGCCGATGCCCTCGCGCTCGCGCGCCTGGCGCAGCAGGCGAAGCCCTTGATCGTGCTGTGCGCCTCCGCTCTGGAGGCGCAGCGGCTGCGCGAGGAGATTCCCTATTTCGCGCCCGGTCTCGCGGTGAACCTGCTGCCCGATTGGGAGACGCTGCCCTACGACAGTTTTTCGCCGCACCACGACTTGATTTCCGAGCGCCTCGCCACGCTGTATGCGATCACGCGCGGCAGCTGCGAGCTCACGCTGATTCCGGCGAGCACTGCGCTCTACCGCCTGGCGCCGCCGTCGTATCTCGCCGCCTATACCTTCTTTCTTAAACAGGACGAGAAATTCAGCCTGCCGCAGCTGCGCGCACAACTGACCCTGGCCGGCTACAGCCACGTAACCCAGGTGGTCGCCCCGGGCGAATACTGCGTGCGCGGCGGCCTGATCGACCTGTTTCCGATGGGCAGCGCCCTGCCCTATCGCATCGACCTGCTCGATGAAGAGATCGAATCGATCCGCACCTTCGACGTCGATACCCAGCGCACGATCTACAAGGTCAAGGAAGTGCGCCTGCTGCCGGCGCGCGAGTTTCCGCTGGATGAGGCCGGCCGCACGCGCTTTCGCGCGCGCTTTCGCGAAACATTCGAAGGCGATCCCTCGCGCAGCAATATCTACAAGGATGTGAGCAACGGCATCGCGCCGGCAGGCATCGAATACTACCTGCCGCTGTTTTTCGAGAGCACCGCGACGATATTCGATTACCTGCCCGCCGAGGCCACGCTGTGCCTGCACCACGATGTCGCGGGCACCATCGATGCGTTCTGGAAGGACACCCAGTCGCGCTACAAGCTGCTCAGCGGAGACCGTTCTCAGCCGCTACTGTCCCCGGTCGACATGTTCCTGCCGGCCGAGGAATTCTTCATCGCAGCCAGGAATTTCGCGCGCGTCGATATCAGCGCGCCGCAGGAAGTCGCCGCCGCGGCCGAAGGCGAATTGCGCGCCGCCGCACTGCCGCCGCTTGCGGTCGAGCGCCGCGCCGCCGATCCGCTGACCAAGCTGAAAGCCTTTCTCGCCGCCACACCGGCGCGCGCGCTGCTGCTCGCGGAATCGCCGGGCCGGCGCGAGACCATGAGCCAGTACCTGGCCGAATACGGCCTGCACCCGGCCCCTTGCGCGAGCTTCGCCGAATTTCTCGCCTCCGGCGCGCGCTGCATGCTCGGCACCGGTCCTCTGTACAACGGCTTCATCCTCGTCGCCGAGAACCTCTGCATCCTCACCGAGGCCGAGCTCTATGCCGGCACCGTGCGCGCGGGCAAGCGCGCCGAAGCGCGCGCGACTTCGGTCGAAGGCATGGTGCGCGATCTGTCCGAACTTAGGATAGGCGACCCGGTAGTGCATGCCCAGCACGGCATCGGCCGCTACCTGGGCCTCGCCAATCTCGATCTGGGCGAGGGCGAGACCGAGTTCCTGCACCTGGAGTACGCCGGAGCCGACAAGCTCTACGTGCCGGTGGCGCAGTTGCACCTGATCAGCCGCTACAGCGGCGTGGCGCCCGAGCAGGCGCCGCTGCACAAGCTCGGCAGCGGCGACTGGGACCGTGCCAAGAAAAAGGCGGCGCAGCAGATCCGCGATACCGCCGCCGAATTGCTAAATCTGTACGCGCGCCGCGCGGCCAGGCAGGGGCACAAGTTCGAGGTGAAGCAGCACGATCTGGACGCGTTCGCGGAAGGCTTCGGTTTCGAGGAGACCGCGGACCAGGCCGCGGCGATACGCGCCGTGGTCGACGATATGTGCTCGGGCAAACCGATGGACCGCCTGATCTGTGGCGATGTCGGCTTCGGCAAGACCGAGGTCGCGCTGCGCGCGGCCTTCGTCGCGGTCTGCGGCGGCAAGCAGGTCGCGGTGCTCACCCCGACCACGCTGCTAGCCGAGCAGCACTTCCAGACTTTCTCCGACCGCTTCGCGCAGATCGCGGACCAATGGCCGATCAAGGTCGCCCAGCTGTCGCGCTTTCGCACGGCGAAAGAGCAGACGCAAAACGTGAAGGGGCTCGCCGACGGTTCGGTCGACATCGCCATCGGCACGCACAAGCTGCTGCAGCGCGACATCAAGTTCGCGCGCCTGGGCCTGGTGATCATCGACGAAGAGCACCGTTTCGGCGTGCGTCAGAAGGAGGCGCTCAAGGCGCTGCGCGCCGAGGTCGACGTGCTCACGCTGACCGCCACGCCGATCCCGCGCACGCTGGCGATGTCGCTCGAGGGCCTGCGCGAATTCTCGGTCATCGCCACCGCGCCGCAGAAACGCCTCGCGATCAAGACCTTCGTCAGCCGCGAAAGCGCGGGCGTGATCCGCGAAGCGGTGCTGCGCGAATTGAAGCGC
>JAKAIH010000395.1 GCA_021825225.1 Pseudomonadota bacterium | reverse complement strand
GGGGTAAATGCCGAGGTCGGCGGCAAGCCGAGGGCGGGCGATCCGCGGGTAGCGGCTGTTTGCATCGGTCATATTTCATACGCTATATTTGCGTCTGATAAACAATATAACGTTGGAGTACTGCGATGGCAAACGCGTATTCAACGGACGATCTGCTGGAGTTTCTCGAACATGCAGCCGAGCGCGGACTGATGCCTGCGGCCACGGCACAGGCTTTGGCCGTGGCCGCGCGCAACGTACTCGGCATCCTCACGGATGGCGAGAAGGCCGACCTGGGCGGGCTCGACATCGATGCCGTGATCAAGCGCTTTGTCAACAAACGCGCGAAGGATTTCAACCCGGCGTCACTCAAGGAATATGGTCGCAGGGTCCACCGCGCGCTCGACCTATTCCTCGCGTGGCGCGCGGACCCCGCCAATTTCGCGGTCAAGACCCGCGCCAGTGGCGCCGCGCGCAACAGGAAGCGCGGCGAGACGGCGGATGCGAGCGGCAGTACGTCACCGCCGGGTCCACAAATCGAGGCGACTCCGGCGCCGCTTCCGGGCACGTACCATTCGTCGCTGGCCGTTCGTCCCGGGCTGGTGATGACACTGGCGAACATTCCCTACGATCTGACCCGTGCCGAAGCTGACCGGCTCGCCGGTTTCATCAAGATGCTTGTGGTCGAGTGAGCGCCGTCGAGGCGCAATCCGACCTGCGACCGGGGCAGCGCAAGAGCAACCGTGAGTGAGCTCGTAGCTCGTAGCTCGTAGGTTGGGGTGAGCTTGCGAACCCCAACATGACGGCATAAGAACGACGAGTCGCTGTCGGGGTTCCTTGCGTCACCCCGACCGACACGGAATTTTCGACAGGACGGCGATGCAATACCGGCGCGCGAACGTGAAAGGAGGCACCTATTTCTTCACGGTGAATCTCGCCGAGCGTCACCTTCGTTTGTTGGTGGACCACGTGGATGCCTTGCTCGCGGTGGTCGCCCGGGTGAAACGGGCGCATCCTTTTCACATTGACGCTTTCGCGGTGTTGCCGGATCACTTGCATGCGATCTGGACGCTGCCGGAGGGCGACGCGGACTTCGCAATGCGGTGGATGCTGATCAAGGCAGGATTCTCGCGCCACCTTGCGCAGGGAGAGCGGCGCAATGCAAGCCGTGTGGGCAAGGGCGAGCGCGGCATTTGGCAGCGGCGCTATTGGGAACATCTGATCCGTGACGACGTCGATTACCAGCGACATGTGGACTATGTGCACTACAACCCCGTGAAGCATGGATATGTCGCCCGCGCGACGGACTGGGCGTATTCGAGTCTTCATCGCCATATCAGGGCCGGCATGGCAAGTCCCGATTGGGGTGTCGGCGTAGGAAATGAAGGCAAGTATGGCGAGCGGTAATCAGGAATGCGTTGGGGTTCGCAAGCTCACCCCAACCTACCGGCTACCGGCGTCGGCGGTGCAGCAGTTGCTCGCGGAGCTGCGCCGGGAAGGCAGGGTCGCCTTGTCGGGTCAGCGCCGCTGGGCGCGCTGGAAGCTGGCTGCGTCAGGTCAGGCTGCGGGTGACGCCTAAAGATTTTTTGCGTGGCGCCAAGCGACGCTAAAAAAACTCGCACAGAATTTGCGGCGTAAAAACAGTGCTTTATAAAACGCGCTCAAAAAATGCACCGCTTGAGAAATCTTTAGCGTGCGTCTTGGCTGCTGTCTTCGAGCCCGCGCCGAACGCGGAGGCTGCGGTGCGCGACGATCTGCACAGCCTTTGAGGCGAGGCGCATTTCATCCTTGCATTCCTGGAGCGCCGCTCCGTAATTGCACGGGTGCTTGTACGTGCGCGACAGCGGACTGGTGCACGCGCTGCTCGGGATCGCCGATCGCGAGGTGCTGCTGGCGCACCCGGTGGCCGGGGCAAGCTGGGAAGGCTTGGCGATCGAGTCAGGCAAGCCTTCGGGAAACTAAAACAAGACCGGGGTTTTCCGCCCTTGTTAAAACGTGCCTATCATATGGACCGGATTCCTGCCCATATGAAAGGAAGTCCCGGTATGCCGTCCACCGCCGAGGTCTCCACGCGTGCGGGCCGCTACGTTACCCAACCGACGGGTTATCGGGCCTTCATGCCGGCGCCACTGCCGCCGCAGCCGCCTTTGGCGCTCGGCGGCGAGCTTCACGCGCTGCTGTCGACCGCTGACCGCGCACTAGGTCGCCTCGACGGGTCGGTGCTGACGCTGCCGAACCCTGACCTCTTTGTTTTCATGTATGTGCGCAAGGAGGCGGTGCTGTCCAGCCAGATCGAGGGCACGCAGAGTTCACTGCAGGACCTGCTGGCCGCCGAGGCGCAGTTATTCGATGCGGACCTGCCGCGCGATGTGGACGAAGTGGTCAACTACGTGCGGGCGATGAAGCACGGCCTAGCGCGGTTGGGCGAGCTGCCGGTGTCGGTGCGCCTGATTCGCGAGATCCACGCCGAACTGATGCGTGGCGTGCGCGGCGGTCGGCTGCAGCCCGGCGAGCTGCGCGCCAATCAGAACTGGATCGGCCCCGCCGGCTGCACGCTGATGACGGCGACTTACGTGCCGCCGCCGCACTATGCGGTGCCGGAAGCGCTGGGCGAGCTGGAGAAATTCCTGCACGCCGGGGACGATCTGCCGCCGCTGGTGAAGATCGCGCTGGCCCATGTGCAATTCGAGACGATCCACCCTTTTCTCGACGGCAACGGCCGCGTGGGCCGCCTGCTGATCACCTTTCTGCTGACCGAGCGGGACGTGCTGCACAAACCAGTTCTGTATCTGTCGCACTACTTCAAGCAGCACCGGCAGGCGTACTACGAACACCTGCAGACGGTGCGCGACCGCGGCGACTGGGAGGGCTGGCTGGCGTTCTTCCTGCGTGGCGTGATCGAAGTGGCGGGTGCGGCCGCCGAGACCTCGCGTCGCATCCTCGAACTGCGCGAGAGGCATCGGGCCGCGATCACCGAGCGGCTGGGTCGCGCGGCGGGCAACGGGCACAAGGTGCTCGAATCGCTGTTCGACCGTCCGATCGTTTCGGTCAACGATGTGCGGGTGCTGACGGGCACGACCTATCCGGCTGCGAACGCTCTGGTGGCGAAGCTGGTCGCGCTGGGCGTGCTGGGCGAGATGACCGGCTATGCACGCAATCGCCGCTTCCGCTATGCGCCCTATATCGCGCTGTTTAACGAGGGTACGTCCGACGCGGCCACGCAGGAACCCGCGCCATGAGCCAGTTTGCCTTTCTCGAACGCGAGTGGCCCTCGGTGCATGAGGCCGCCGGCAAGGCCGCGGCCGCGGTGCATGGCGATCCGCGCACGGCCTGCTTCTACGCGCGCAGAGCACTCGAACTGGCCGTTGCCTGGGCCTACAAGCACGACGCCGCGCTCAAGCTCCCCTATCAGGACAACCTGTCGGCACTGATCCACGAGCCCAGCTTCAAGATCACCGCCGGCGAGGCCGTGTTCAACAAGGCGAAGGTGATCACCACGCTGGGCAACCGCGCGGTCCACAGCCATCGCGCGATCCCGTCCGACGATGCCCTCGTTGCGGTCCGGGAACTGTTCCATGTGACCTACTGGCTGGCTCGCACCTACGGCCGCGCGGCGCGGCCGGC
>JAKAIH010000394.1 GCA_021825225.1 Pseudomonadota bacterium | reverse complement strand
GGCATGGAGCTCACGGTCAGGAGCGGCGAGGTGCACGCGATCATGGGGCCGAACGGCTCGGGCAAGAGCACGTTCGCCAAAGTGCTCGCCGGCCATCCGGCCTACGTGGTCACCGGCGGCGAGGTCGATTTCGACGGACAAAAGCTGTTCGAACTCGCGCCGGAGGCGCGCGCGCGCGCCGGCCTGTTCCTCGGCTTCCAGTACCCGATCGAGATACCCGGAGTGGCCAACAGCCAGTTCCTGCGGCTTGCATACAACACGGTGCAGGCCGGGCGCGGCAAAGACGAACTCGATCCGCTGGAATTCGACGACTTCGTGCGCGAGAAAATGAAGCTGCTCGAGATGAATCCGGATTTCCTCGGCCGCAGCGTCAACGAGGGCTTTTCCGGCGGCGAGAAGAAGCGCAACGAGATCCTGCAGATGGCCCTGCTCGAGCCCAAGCTCGCGATCCTCGACGAAACCGATTCCGGCCTGGACATCGACGCCCTGCGGATAGTCGCCGGCGGCGTCAACCAGCTTGCCAACAAGGACAATGCGATCGTGCTGGTGACGCACTACCAGCGCCTGCTCAACTACATCGTGCCCGACTACGTGCACGTAATGGAGGCCGGCCGCATCGTCAAGACCGGCGGCAAGGAACTCGCACTGGAACTCGAAGCCCGCGGCTACGACTGGGTCGGCGCCGAAGCGAAGGCGGGCGAGCGCGCCGGCATATGAATACCGCCTCCGCCAGCGGCTATCTAAACAACCTGCTCGTGGGCCGGCCCGCGGCGAGTCCGCTCGCCTGGCTCAACCAGCTGCGGGCGCATGCCGTCGACCGCGTCGGCGCGCTCACCGTGCCGAACACGCGCGACGAGGACTGGCGCTTCACCGATATCTCCCCCCTCACCAAACTCACGTTCCAGCCGGCGCAGGAGGTTTCGCCGCTCGCCCCCGCCGCGATCGAACCATGGGCCATAGGCGAATCCGCGGCGCGGCTGGTATTCGTCGACGGCATCTACGCGCCGCAGCATTCGTTCAACCGCGCCGGGCTCGTCGTGGAAGATCTCGCCGCTGGCCTGAACCGCCACGGCGCTGCGCCGCAGACCCAGCTCGGCCGCCTCGCCGCATTCGAGCGCAACGCGTTCGCCGCGCTCAATACCGCATTTCTGCACGACGGCGCGCTGATCGTCGTGCCGCGCGATCTGGCGCTCGCCGCACCGGTGCATCTGCTGTTCGTCGCAACGCGCCCACACGCGGCGAGCTACCCGCGTTGCCTGGTCATCGCGGAGTCCGGCAGCGCGCTCACGCTGGTCGAAGACTACGTCGCGCTGCAGGACGAAGCCTATTTCACCAATGCGGTTACCGAAATCGCGCTCGGCGCCAATGCGCAAGTGAACCACGTGCGCGTGCAGCGCGAGGGTGCCGAAGCCTTCCATATCGCGAATTGCGCGGTGTCGCTGGCCCGCTCGAGCCGCTACCATGCGGTCAGCGTCGCCCTGGGCGCGCGCATCTCGCGCCACAGCCTCGGCGTGGTGCTCGCGGCCGAAGGCGCCGAGTGCAGCATCGACGGCCTTGCGCTGATCGGCGGCCGGCAACTGGCCGATACACATACGCTGATCGACCACGCCGTGGCGCAGTGCCTGAGCCGCCAGCTGCACAAATGCATCGTCGACGGCGCGGCGCATGCGGTGTTCAACGGCAACATCCTGGTGCGCGCCGGCGCGCAGCGCACCGACTCCGCGCAATCCAGCCGCAACCTGCTCCTCAGCGGCAAGGCGCGCGTGGACACCAAGCCGCAGCTGGAAATCTTCGCCGACGACGTGAAATGCGCCCACGGCGCG
This sequence comes from Pseudomonadota bacterium, assembly GCA_021825225.1. Taxonomy (GTDB): domain Bacteria; phylum Pseudomonadota; class Gammaproteobacteria; order Burkholderiales; family SG8-39; genus 2-12-FULL-64-23. The sequence goes on along the minus strand of JAKAIH010000394.1, from coordinate 1,789 downwards.
ACCGTCGGCCAGCTCGATGTGGACGAAGTGTTCTATCTGAAGAGCCGCGGACTGTCCGAGACTGCGGCGCGCAACCTGCTCACCTATGCCTTCGGCGCCGAGGTCATCGAGCGCATCCCCGTGGCCTCGCTCAGGCGCAGCCTGGAGCAATCGGTGATGGCCCGTACTCAGGCCGCGCCCGGCACGGAGCAGCGGCCATGAGCGCGCGCCAAAGCGTGCTGAAGCCGGCAGGCGCATCGGCTTTCGACGTAGCGCGCATCCGCGCCGATTTTCCCATCCTCGCGACCAAGCCCGCGGGCAAGCCGCTCATCTATCTGGACAACGCAGCGTCGAGCCAGATGCCGCAGCAGGTGATCGACCGCCTGGTGCGCTATCAGAACACCCAACACGCGAACATACACCGCGCGGTGCACACGCTGTCGGAGATCGCCACCGCCGAATACGAGGAGGCGCGGCGCAAGCTCGCGCGCTTCATCAACGCGCGCGAGGAGCGCGAAGTCATTTTCACCAGCGGCACCACGGAGTCGATCAACCTGGCGATGCACGGCTGGGGGCGCAAGTTCATCGGTGCCGGCGACGAGATCGTCCTGACCACGCTGGAGCACCATTCGAACATCGTGCCCTGGCAGATGCTGGCCGAGGAGAAAGGCGCGACCATCCGCGTCGTGCCGATCGACGATGCCGGCGAATTGCTGCTCGACGAATACGAGAAACTGTTCAGCGAACGCACCAAGCTGGTGGGCGTGACGCATGTGTCGAATGCGCTCGGCACGGTCAATCCGGTCAAGCGCATGATCGCCTACGCGCACGCGCGCGGCGTGCCGGTGCTGGTGGACGGCGCGCAGGCGGCGCCGCACATGACCGTGGACATGCAGGATCTCGACTGCGACTTCTATGCGTTCTCCGGGCACAAGCTGTGCGGCCCGACCGGCATCGGCATTCTCTACGGCAAGGCCGCGCTGCTCGAGCGCATGCAGCCGTTCAAGGGCGGCGGCGACATGATCCTGTCGGTTTCTTTCGAGAAGACCGTCTACAACGTGATCCCGCAGAAATTCGAAGCCGGCACGCCCCCGATCGCGGCCGCGATCGGCCTGGGCGCGGCGGTCGATTACCTCACGGGTGTCGGCATGGACGCCATCGCCGCGCATGAGCGCGCCTTGCTCGATTACGCGACACAAAAGCTGGCGGGCATGGCGGGCGTGCGCATCATCGGCACCGCCGCCGAAAAGGCCGCGGTGCTCTCGTTTACACTCGCCGGCGTGCACCCGCACGACGTAGGCACGCTGCTCAACCAGGATGGCGTCGCAGTGCGCACCGGCCATCATTGCGCGCAGCCGGTGATGCAGCGTTTCAAGGTGCCGGCGACCTCGCGCGCCTCCTTCGCTTTCTACAACACCATGGCCGAAGTCGATGCGCTCGCCGCCGGCATCGTCAAGGTGCAAGAGGTATTTTGCTGATGTCCGATCCGAAATCGCTGTATCAGGAAGTCATACTCGATCATAACCGCAAGCCGCGCAATTGGGGCACGCTGGCGCAGGCGAACCACAAGGCCGAAGGCCACAACCCGCTGTGCGGCGACCATCTGCACGTGGAGCTGAATGTCGAGGCGGACCACATCGCCGCGATCGCATTCGAGGGCGAATCGTGCGCGATCTGCAAGGCGTCGGCATCGATGATGACCACGAACGTCAAGGGCAAGACGGTGCAGGATGCGGAAACCCTGATCCAGGAGTTTCGCGACATGGCGACCGGCCAGCTCGACACCGACAAGCAGGCGCACCATCTCGGG
>JAKAIH010000393.1 GCA_021825225.1 Pseudomonadota bacterium | reverse complement strand
CCCGCAGTGATGCGCCCTTTCGGCCCGCTGCCCTTGACTTCGGCCAGCGGCACGCCGAACTCGCGCGCCAGCCGGCGCACGCTCGGCGACGCGTGCGGCAGCGCCGCGGCGTGCGGCGCCGGTGCCACCGGCGGCAGCGCCACGGTCGGCGGCACGTGCTGGATAGGCTCCGACGCGTAGCCGACGCCGACCTCGGCCGGTGCCGGCGCCGGGGCCGGGGCCTGCGGCTTCGATTCCGCCGGTTTGGCTTCCGGCTGCTTCGCGTCCGCCGGCTTCGACTCTGCCGCGGCGCCCGCCTCGTCCGCTTCGAGCTCGGCGATCACGCTGCCTTCGCTGACCTTGTCGCCGAGCTTCACGCGCAGGCTCTTGATCACACCCGCCGCGCTGCTCGGTATCTCCATGCTCGCCTTGTCGCTTTCCACCGTCAGCAGCGACTGCTCCACCGCAATGCGGTCACCGGGCTGCACCAGCAGCTCGATCACCTCCACTTCCTTGAAATCGCCGATGTCCGGCACCTTTACTTCGATCACGGCCATGATGGGCTGTCTCCTGTTTCAGTCGTTCGGGTCGTGCGAGATCAGGCCAGCAGCGGATCGATGCGCTCGGCGTCGATGGCGTACTTCGCGATCGCCTCGGCCACCTTGGCCACCGGCAGCGTGCCCTCGTCGGCCAGGCTGCGCAGCGCGGCCAGCACCACGAAGTGGCGGTCGACCTCGAAGTGGCGGCGCAGCTTGGTGCGCGTGTCCGAGCGGCCGAAACCGTCGGTGCCGAGCACGCGGTAGCTGCGCCCCTTGGGCAGATAGGGACGGATCTGCTCGGCGAACAGCCGCACGTAGTCGGTGCTGGCCACCACCGGGCCCGTGTGCCGCTCGAGCTGCTGCGCGACGAAACTGGTGCGCGGCGCAGCGTCCGGGTGCAGCAGGTTCCAGCGCTCGGCGGCGGCGCCGTCGCGCGCCAGTTCGTTGAAGCTCGGGCAGCTCCAGACGTTGGCCGCCACGCCCCAGTCGCGCTCGAGCAGATCGGCCGCGGCGAGCACTTCGCGCAGGATCGATCCGGAGCCGAGCAGCTGCACGCGCGGCGTCAGCTTCGGACCTTCCTTGCACAGATACATGCCCTTGAGGATCTCCTCCTCGGTGCCGGGCTTGAGCCCCGGCTGCGCGTAGTTCTCGTTGAGCAGGCTCAGGTAGAAGAACACGTTCTCCTGCTGCTCGACCATGCGCTTCAGGCCGCTGTGCAGGATCACCGCGACCTCGTGCGCGAAGGTCGGGTCGTAGCTGATGCAGTTCGGGATGTTCGCCGCCATCATCTGGCTGTGGCCGTCCTCGTGCTGCAGGCCTTCGCCGTTGAGCGTCGTGCGCCCCGAGGTGCCGCCCAGCAGGAAGCCGCGCGCGAGCATGTCGCCAGCGGCCCAGGCCAGGTCGCCGAAGCGCTGGAAGCCGAACATCGAGTAGTAGATGTAGAACGGAATCGTGATGCGGTTGCTGTGGGAATACGAGGTCGCCGCAGCGATCCACGAGCCCATGCCGCCGGCCTCGTTGATCCCCTCCTGCAGGATCTGACCGGCCTTGTCCTCGCGGTAGTACATCACTTCGCCGCGGTCGACCGGGGTGTACTTCTGCCCCTCGGGGGCGTAGATGCCGATCTGCCGGTACAGACCTTCCATGCCGAAGGTGCGCGTCTCGTCGACCAGGATCGGCACCACGCGCGGCCCCAGCGTCTTGTCGCGCAGCAGCTGGTTGAGGCAGCGCACATAGGCCTGCGTGGTCGAGATCTCGCGCCCTTCGGCGGTGGCCTCGAGCACCGGCTTGAACAGATCGTGCAGCGCCGGGATCGGCAGCTGCTCGTCGGCCTTCTCGCGGCGCTGCGGCAGGTAGCCGCCCAGGGCCTTGCGCCGCGCGTGCAGATACTGCATTTCCGGGGTGTCGTCGGCCGGCTTGAAGAACGGCAGGTTGGGCAGCTCGTGGTCGGGGACCGGGATGTTGAAGCGGTCGCGGAATTCGCGGATGTCCTCGTCGGTGAGCTTCTTGACCTGGTGGGCGATGTTGCGCGCCTCGGCCGCCTGGCCCATGCCGTAGCCCTTCACCGTCTTGACCAGCAGCACGGTCGGCTGGCCCTCGTGCTTGGCCGCGGCGTGGAACGCCGCATAGACCTTCTGCGGGTCGTGACCGCCGCGGTTCAGGCGCCAGATGTCGTCGTCGCTCATGTGCTTGACCATCTCGAGCAGGCGCGGATCGCGGCCGAAGAAATGCTTGCGCACGAAAGCGCCGTCGTTGGCCTTCATCGCCTGGTAGTCGCCGTCGAGCACTTCCATCATCACGCGGCGCAGGATGCCGTCCTTGTCGCGCGCCAGCAGCGGATCCCAGTACGAGCCCCAGATCAGCTTGATCACGTTCCAGCCCGATCCGCGGAACTCGGCTTCGAGCTCCTGGATGATCTTGCCGTTGCCGCGCACCGGGCCGTCGAGGCGCTGCAGATTGCAGTTGACGACGAACACCAGGTTGTCGAGCTTCTCGCGCGCGGCCAGTCCGATCGCGCCCAGCGATTCCGGCTCATCCATTTCACCGTCGCCGCAGAACACCCAGACCTTGCGTTTGGAGGTGTCGGCGATTCCGCGCGCGTGCAGGTACTTCAAATAGCGCGCCTGGTAGATCGCCATGATCGGGCCGAGGCCCATCGACACGGTCGAGAACTGCCAGAAGTTCGGCATCAGCTTCGGATGCGGGTAGCTCGACAGGCCTTTACCGTCGACTTCCTGGCGGAAGTTCAGGAGTTGTTGCTCGTCCAGCCGGCCTTCCATGAACGCGCGCGCATAAATGCCCGGCGCCGAATGGCCCTGGAAGTAAATCAGATCACCGCCGTGCTGCTCGCTCGGCGCATGCCAGAAATGGTTGAAACCGGCGCCGAGCATCGTCGCCAGCGAGGCGAACGACGCGATGTGGCCGCCGAGGTCTCCGCCGTCGGCCGGGTGCAGGCGGTTGGCGCGCACCACCATCGCCATCGCGTTCCAGCGCATGTACGCGCGCAGCCGCTCCTCGACCTCGACGTTGCCGGGGTTGTGTTCCTCGAGGTCGGGCGGAATCGTGTTGACATAGGCCGTGTTGGCCGAAAAGGGCATGTCGACCCCGTCCTGCCGCGCCTGGTCGAGCAGCGCCTCGAGCAGGCCGTGCGCGCGTTCGCGCCCCTCGGCGGCGATCAGCGCCTGCAGCGCGTCGAGCCACTCGCGGGTTTCCTGGGGATCGCCGTCGGCGGAATCGGCGGGAAGGTCGGGCATTGCGGACATCGTTGTCTCCTCTCCTTGAAGGTGGCCGCGAGTATGGCAAACAATTTTTTGAATTGCAATATGGCATTGCATAATGCGAAAAGCATCGTGCGCATTTGCATCGGGTCCCGCGGCCCAGCCGCTAAGCTTGCACGCTGAGCCATGTTGGCGCCAGCGCATCTCCCCTCATTCCTGCATAGACTGCCGCGGTGAATTTCGCAATTTCGACCCCTTGGCTCAAGCGCCTGCTGCACGGCTGGCGCACGCGCAGCCGCGCACTGCTGCGCATTCGCAACGCCGAACGCGCGCTGCTGTTCGGCCCGCTGCTCACGCTGGTGCTGTTCCTCGGCTCGTCGGCCGC
>JAKAIH010000392.1 GCA_021825225.1 Pseudomonadota bacterium | reverse complement strand
AGCGAATTTTCACTGCGGCTGCGGGAATTGGTAGACTACGCCGTGACGCCGGCCAAATGGGACGCCACAGAGACCGATAACGATGTCGCTGCTTAACGACCTGCCGCATGCCGTACTGCAGTTCTATGTGACTGCGCCCTATTCCTGCAGCTATCTGCCGGAGAAGCTGGCGCGTTCCCAGGTCGCGACACCCAGCCATCTTATTTCGAACGAGGTATACGGGCAGCTGGTGCGGGCCGGTTTTCGCCGCAGCGGCATATTCACCTATCGCCCCTACTGCGACGCCTGCCGCGCCTGCGTTCCGGTGCGCATTCCCGTGGCGCAGTTCGAGCCCACGCGCGCCCAGCGCCGCGCATGGAAACGGCACGCCCCTCTTGAGGCTACTTCGCAAAGCCTGCGCTTTCGCAACGAACACTATGCGCTCTATCTGCGCTATCAGGCCTACCGCCATTCCGGCGGCGGCATGGATCAGGACAGCCGCGACCAGTATTCGCATTTTCTGCTGCAAAGCCGCGTCAACACGCGTCTGATCGAATTCCGCGACGAAGGCAAACTGACGATGGTGTCCATCGTCGACATACTCGGCGACGGCGTATCGTCGGTGTACACCTTCTTCGAGCCGGGCGTCGCCGCGGCCAGCTTCGGCACTTACAACATCCTGTGGCAGATCGAGCAATGCCGCAGTCTGGGACTGCCCTACCTGTATCTCGGTTACTGGATCAGGAACAGCCGCAAGATGGCTTACAAGGCCCGGTTCCAGCCGATCGAAGGCCTGATCGACGGCGCGTGGCGCCCCCTCGGCGACGCAGACCTCGAATAGCCGCAGCCCGCGTTGCCGTCGTCCACCTGAACCAGTGCGCAGCAAATTGAATTTTGCTGCGAACCCCTGGCACTACTCACGGTAAAATCACGCCATGCTGTATTCGCTGGCACGTCCCCTACTCTTTCGCATGGACGCCGAGGCCGCGCACGGGCTGGCGCTCGCCTCGCTCAAGCTGATCGAACGCGGCGGCATGGCCCCGATGCTGGCCGAGACCGTTCCGGCGCAGCGGGTCAAGCTCATGGGCCTGGAATTCCCCAACGCGCTCGGCCTCGCAGCCGGCCTGGACAAGAACGGCGAGTACATCGATGCGCTGGCCGCAATGGGCTTCGGTTTCATCGAAATCGGCACGGTCACCCCGCGGCCGCAGCCGGGCAATCCGAGGCCGCGCCTGTTCCGCCTGCCCGAGGCGCAGGCGCTGATCAATCGCATGGGCTTCAACAACCATGGCGTGGAGCGCCTGCTCGCCAATGTGCTGCGCGCACGCTACCGCGGCGTGCTCGGCATCAATATCGGCAAGAATTTCGACACGCCGATCGGGCGCGCCGCCGACGACTACGAATTGTGCCTGGCGAAAGTGTATCCGCATGCCAGCTATGTCGCGGTGAACGTGTCCTCGCCCAATACCAGGGACCTGCGCCAGCTGCAGGGCGCGGACGAACTCGGCGCGCTCGCAGGCAAACTCAAGACCGAACAGAGCCGCCTCGCCGACGCGCACGGACGCTACGTGCCCCTGGTACTCAAGATTGCGCCCGACCTCGACGACGCTGCGCTCGAGGCCATCGCCAAATGCCTGCTCAAGCACAGGATGGACGGCGTCATCGCCACCAACACCACGGTTTCGCGCGCCGGCGTGACAGGCCTGCGCCACGCCGGGGAAGCGGGCGGGCTGTCCGGCGCGCCGCTGCGCGATGCCTCGACCGCGCTGATCGGCAAGCTCGCGCATCTGCTCGACGGCGCGCTGCCGATCATCGGCGTCGGCGGCGTGATGAGCGCGGCCGACGCGCGCGAAAAGCTGGCGGCCGGTGCCAGCCTGGTGCAGGTCTACACCGGCTTCATCTATCGCGGGCCGCAACTGATAGGCGAGATCCTGCGCGCTTTGCGCGGCGCCGAACGATGAGCGGCAGCGCGCTCGCCGCAAGAATCGATGCGCTGCTGCCGCAGACCCAGTGCGGCAAATGCGGCTACGGCGGCTGCATGCCTTACGCCCGGGCGATCGCCGCGGGCGAAGCCGACTTCAACCAATGCCCGCCTGGCGGCAGCGCCGGTATAGAGAAACTCGCCGCCCTGCTGGGGCGGGAGGCGAAGCCGCTCAACCCGGCCAACGGCGCCGAATGCGCTCGCGCGCTGGCGTCGATCGACGAGGCGCACTGCATCGGCTGCACCCTGTGCATACAGGCCTGTCCGGTGGATGCGATTGTCGGGGCGGCCAAGCTGATGCACACCGTGATCGCGGAACTGTGCACCGGCTGCGAACTGTGCCTGCCGCCCTGCCCCGTGGATTGCATAGTCATGATGCCCCTGCCGCAGGCCGAAGCACCCTGGACGCAGGACCTGGCCGATGCCGCGCGCGCGCGCTTCGAGTTCCGCCAACTGCGCCTCGCGCGCGAGCAGACGGAACGCGCGGAGCGTCTGGCGCGCAAGGCCGGGGAGAAGCTGCAGCAGCCCCTGCCCGATGCCAAGAAGGCGGCGATCCTCGCCGCGCTGGAACGCGCCAAGGCGAGAAAAGCCGGCATTGCGCAGAAGAACACGGATAACCTGTCGCCGCAGGTCCGCGCCGAGATCGCCGCCATCGACGCCCGCCGTCAGGCCGGGAAAAAGCCATGAACCCCGCGAAACGCCGGCAAATTTTCGAGCGCTTCCAGGCGGCGAATCCCGAGCCGCGCGGCGAGCTCGAATACCGCACGCCGTTCGAACTGCTGATCGCCGTGATCCTCTCCGCCCAGGCGACGGACAAAAGCGTAAATCTGGCCACGCGCAGCCTTTACCAAACGGCGCATACGCCGGAAGAGATGCTCGCCCTCGGCATGGACGGCCTGATCGGCCACATCAGGCGCATCGGCCTGTACCGTACCAAGGCGAAGAACATACTCGCCACCTGCGCGCTGCTGATCGAGCGCCATGGCGGCAAGGTGCCGCGCGAACGCGCCGCGCTGGAGCAGCTGCCCGGGGTCGGGCGCAAGACCGCCAACGTGGTGCTGAACATCGCATTCGGCGAGCCGACCATCGCCGTGGACACACATATTTTTCGCGTCGCCAACCGCAGCGGCATCGCACCGGGCAAGGACCCGCTTGCGGTCGAGCAAAAGCTCGAGAAATTCGTGCCGCCTGAATTCCGTCTGCACGCCCACCACTGGCTGATTCTGCACGGACGCTATGTATGCAAGGCGAGGAAGCCCGACTGCCCGCAGTGCGCGATCGCCGATCTGTGCGAGTTCAAAACCAAGACCCGCACGGACTGAGACCGAGCACGGATATGTTCAATCCCACGCGCGAGCAGGTCAGGCAGTTTTTCTTCGACGCCTGGCGCAAACACCGCGATCGCGAGCTGCTGGCCGGCCTGGATCATCTCGCCGTCGACGTGATCCTGCTGCATCCGGAATACCACCCGGTGCTGGACGATCCCGAGCGTTATCAGGAGCGTGACTACCGGCCCGAGGCAGGCGATACCAACCCCTTCCTGCACATGAGCATGCACTTGGCAATCGAGGAACAGTTGTCCATCGACCAGCCGCCGGGCATACAGCGCGAACTGGCGCGCATCGCGGCCAAGTCCGGCGACAGGCATGCAGCCTGCCACGAA
>JAKAIH010000391.1 GCA_021825225.1 Pseudomonadota bacterium | reverse complement strand
TACGTCCTCACGCGCTACAACCGCTCCAGCATGTACGCCGCGGCGGTGCTGGAGCTGGCGCAGGCGGTGAAAGCGGCTTCCGCGCAGAATTAAAGGAAGTCGCAGGCGCTGCGCTACTTCAACTGCGCCAGCGCGCGCCTGATATCCTCGACCGCTTCAGGTTTGAGCGCTTCCTGCGGCGCGATCGCGTCGCCGACCTCGAAGCCCTGCAGCTGCAGTGCAGTCTTGATGCAGGCCGCGAGCGCGTACTTGGTGAACACCTCGTTGATGGCCCACTGCCGGCGCTGCTCCGCCATGGCCTCGTCCCACTTGCCGGCGCAGGAGAGCTCGTACAGGCGCACGCATTCGCGCGGCATGACGCAGCCGGGCCCGGCCATCCAGCCCACGCCGCCGAGTTTCAGCACCACGAGCGGTATGTGCGCGGAGGCGCTGAACACCTTGATCCGGTCACCCATGCGGTTGAGCATGGTGAGGATGCGCCCGGTATTGCCCGAAGCGTCCTTGACGTACTCGATGTTGGGAATGTGCGACAACGCATCCAGCGCGTCCATCGGAATGTCGCCGCCGAGCAGCCCCGGATTGGTGTACAGCGTCATCGAAGTCTGCGGCAGCGCCTCGGCGACGGCGCGAAAGTAGCGCTCGATGCCGCGCGGCGGCACCGGGAACATCTGCTGCAGGATCAGGATCAGGCCATTCGCGCCGAGCCGCGCGTGCGCCTCCGCCTGGCGGATGGCATCGCTGGTGGCGAAGGCGGCCACCCCCGCCAGCACCGGCACGCGCCCGCCCGCCGCATCGACCACGATGCGCACGATCTCCTGGCGCTGCTCGAACGAGAGATAGGCGAATTCGCCGGTGCTGCCCAGCGGCGAGAGCCCGTGCACGCCGCAGCCGATCAGGTGTTCGACCAGGTCGCGCAGGACGCGCTCGCGCACGCGGCCGGTGGACTCGTCGATGGGGGAAACAAGATAGGGAAAAATCCCGTGAAAGTCGGTCATGGTGCCGGAACCTCGATGCGTTTGAAGGGATAGCCGCGATGATAACGCCGTTTCCATGGAGACAGGCGCTGTTGCACGCGGACTTGCAAGTTGCCGCTTTCGACGCAACAATGCGCGCTTTGCCGGAAAAGAGCGCACCTCATGAGCAGCAGCAAAGCAAAACGGCCCGGGCCGCGCATCGTAGTGCGCCGCTCGGGGATACACGGGCGCGGCGTGTTCGCCCGCCGCCCGATACGCGAGGACGAAACGGTATGCGAATACAAAGGCGAGATCATCAGCGAAGCCGAAGTCGCGCGCCGCTATCCGGAAAACATGCAAGGCCTGAACCACACCTTCATCTTCGGCATCGCGCTCGACCACAACATCGACGGCGGATCCAAAGGCAACATCGCGCGCTGGATCAACCACTCCTGCGCGCCGAACTGCGATACCTACGAGAAGGACAAGCGCATGTTCATCCGCGCCATCCGCGATATCCGCCCGGGCGAGGAGCTGTCCTACGACTATTGCATCGAGACCAACGAACGCATCACCAATGAAGTGAAGTCGCGCTGGCCCTGCTGGTGCGGGGCGAAGAAATGCCGCGGCACCGTGCTGGTTCCCGAGCCCAAGCCGAAGAAGAAAGCGAAGAAGAAAGCCGCGCGCCGGGCTGGCTGAACTTCAGAGCGGCGCGCGGTACAACCACGGCCGCCGCTGGCGCTCGCGCGCCTGGAACGCGTCGATGTCGGCCGCATGCTGCAGGGTTAGGCCGATCGCGTCCAGTCCTTGCAGCAGGGCCGCGCGCCGGCGCGGATCGATGTCGAAAGCGATCGCCCGCCCCGCAGCGGTGACGATCCGCTGCGCCTGCAAGTCCACGGTGATTTCCCTTGCGCCGCTTGCGGCTTCAGCAGCGAGCGCCGCAACCTCGGCCGCAGGCAGGCGCACAGGCAGCATGCCGCTCTGGAAGCAGTTGCCGTAAAAGATATCGCCGAAGGAAGGCGCGATCACGCAGCGTACACCCAGTTCCCACAGCGCCCACACCGCGGTCTCGCGCGAGCTGCCGCAGCCGAAGTTCTCCGCCGCGAGCAGGATGCTGGCGCCGCGCCAGGGCGCCTGGTTGAGGATGAACTGCGGATTCTCGCTGCCGTCGGGCAGATAGCGCAGCGCCTCGAACGCCCACGGCCCCAACTCGCCCCGGGCGAGCCGCGACAGGCGTTCCATGCGGATGATGCAGTCGGTGTCGACGTTGGCCAGCATCAGCGGCGCGGCCGCCCCTTTCAGGGTTACGAATTTATCCATCCTAAAACCTGCGCGCGTCGGTAATTTCGCCGGCCAGCGCGGCCGCAGCGGCCATCACCGGGCTGGCGAGATGGGTGCGCGCACGCGGACCCTGGCGACCGACGAAATTGCGGTTGGAAGTGGAGACGCAGCGCTCCCCCGGCGCGACGAATTCCCCGTTCGCGCCGACGCACAGGGAGCAGCCGGGTTCGCGCCATTCGAAACCGGCGTCGAGAAACACCCGGTCCAGCCCCTCGCACTCGGCTGCGCGCTTGATCTTCTGCGATCCGGGCACCACCCAGGCGCGCACATGCGGCGCGACTCTGCCTCCGGAGCGGCGCACCAGATCGGCGGCGCGGCGCAAATCGACGAGGCGGCTGTTGGTGCACGAGCCGATGAACACGCGATCGATGCGCGTGCCGGCGATGGACTGCCCCGGCGCGAGCCCCATGTAATCCAGCGCGGCTTGCATGGCTGCGCGCCGCTGCGTGTCGGGCACTGCAGCCGGGTCGGGCACGCGCGCGCTCACCGCGATCGCGTCCTGCGGACTCGTGCCCCAGGTGATCTGCGGCTCGACCTTGGCCGCATCGACCTCGATTTCGCGCTCGAAGCGGGCGCCTTCGTCGCTCTTGAGCGTGCGCCAGTCGGCCATGGCGGCATCCCAATCGCTCCCCGCCGGCGCATAGGGCCGGCCCTGCAGCCAGGCATAGGTGCGCTCGTCCGGTGCCACCATGCCCATTTTTGCACCCCATTCGATCGACAGATTGCACAGCGTCATGCGCCCTTCCATGTCCAGTTCGCGTATCGCCGGCCCGGCGTACTCCACCGCGTAACCCGTGCCCGCGGCCGCGCCTTCGCGCGCAATCAGGTACAGGATCAGGTCCTTGGCTTCCACGCCGGCTGCGAGCCGGCCGTGGAAATTCACGCGCATGCGCCGCGGCCGCTGCTGCACGATGGTCTGGGTCGCGAGCACGTGCACGCCTTCGGAGGCGCCGATGCCCCAGGCGAGCGCACCCAGCGCGCCGTGGGTGCTGGTGTGACTGTCGCAGCACAGCAGCAGCACACCGGGCTGGGTGAGCCCGAGTTCGGGGCCGATCACATGCACGATGCCTTGCGCGGGGTCGTTGACGTCGAACAGGCGTATGCCCCACTTGTTGCAGCTCGCGCGCAGCGTGTCGATATGCAGATTGCTCCAGTCGGCGTTGCCGCCGCTGCGCCCCGGCGCTGACGAAACCAGATGGTCGGGCACGGCGAACGCGAGTTCCGGATTCCTCACCCTGAGGCCGCGCCGCTCCAGCTCCTTCAGCGCAGCGCGGCCGGACAGGTCGTGCAGCAGGTGCCGGTCCACGTGCAGCAGCGCCACGCCGTCGCC
>JAKAIH010000390.1 GCA_021825225.1 Pseudomonadota bacterium | reverse complement strand
CCGATCTGCAGGCCGCCCCTGGAGTAATGCGCGGCGCGCAGGAAATCGACCGCGCCGCCGACCGCGCCGACGTAGACGCCGGCCGCGACTTCGGCATTGATCTGGCCGGAGAGGTCGACTTCGACCGCGGAGTTGATCGCGGTGAAGCGCTCGATCTGCGCCAGCACGCCGGGGCCGTGGGTGTAGGAGGACGAACGGAACTGGATCTGCGGGTTGCGGTGGGCGAAGTCGTGCAGCGTCCTACTGCCGAACATGATGCCGGCGATGCTGACGCCGCGGTCTATGCTCTTCCGCGCATTGTTGATGACGCCGGCCCGCATCAGCGCGGCGACCTGATCGCCGATGGCGCCGGAGTGCACGCCGAGCTCGCGCCGGTCGGCGAGTGCGGCGAGAATGGCTTCAGGCAAGGCTCCCAGGCCGAATTGCAGCGTGGCGCCGTCTTCGATCAGACCGGCGACGTGGCGCGCGATCGCCTGCTCGGCCGCGCCCGGCCGCGGGTGCACGACCTCGAGCGGAGGGCGGTCGCTGCGCACGATGACATCGATATCGGCTTCGAGTACGGGGCGCTCGCCGTAGGTCCAGGGCGCCTGCGCGTTCACTTCGGCAACCACCACGCGCGCGGCCTCCAGCGCCGGGATCAGGTATTCGTGCGCGATCGACAGGCTGTATTCGCCGCGTTCGTTCGCCGGTGCCAGCTGCAGCAGCAGCACGTCGACCTTCAGCCGCCGGCTCTCGATCAGCCCGCGCAGGTGCGAATAATGGCAGGGCAGGATGTCGAGTTGTCCGATCTTGGCGAGCGCGCGATTGCCGCCGGTGCCGGCATAGCCGGAGAAGCGGATGCAGTCTGCATGTTCGGCTTTCAGCGTGTCGGAGTAGCTGATGCCGAGGAAGGCGTTGAAGTTGCCGATCGCATGGCGCTGCGCCATCAGCGCCTGGGTCAGCGGCACGGGTTCCGCGTCCGCCTGGCCCCACATCACGTTGTCGCCGGGGCGCACGATGGCGCCGAAGTCGAGCGCGTTCAGTTCGAGAATTTTGGCCACGATGTCTTTTCAGCAGGTCGAAAGATTTGCGCCGGATTCACAGGCGGCGCAGCGGAGCGTAACATCGGCGCGTCGAAAAGTGGAAGGCGCATATGGAAAAAGACATGAAATTGTTGGGCATGGGGCTGTTCTGGAACGATCTGGCGGTCGGCGACCGCTATCGCACCGTGGGGCGCACGCTCACCGAAAGCGACCTGGTGAATTTCGTCAATCTGTCCTGGCTGACGGAGGAGCTGTTCACCAACACCGAGGACCGCGAGAACATGGCGATCGCGGGCCGGGTGGTGCCGGGTGCGCTGGTCTATGCCTGCGCCGAGGGCCTGCTGTTGCCGATGATGCAGGGCACGGGGCTCGCGTTCCTCAACGCGACGCTGGACATCAAGGGGCCGACGTTCGTCGGCGACACCATCCACGTCGAATGCAGGATAAGCGAAGTGCGCGCGACCTCCAAGGGCAACCGCGGGCTGGTGCGCAGCGAAAACCAGGTGGTCAACCAGAAGGGCGAGACGGTGCTCGCCTACAACCCGCTGCGCATGATGAAAGGCCGCGACAGCTGAGGCGGGCAGCGCCGCTGCGCGGGCTCAGGCCTCCGGCGGCGTCTCGGAGCGGGCCGAGGCCTGCTCCTCCAGCCATTCGCGCCACAGCGCGAGCAGCACCGCGACGATCACCGGCCCGAGGAACATGCCGATCAGGCCGAACGAAGCGAGGCCGCCGATGACGCCGAACATCACCAGCAGGAAGGGAATGTGCGTCGCGTTGCTGATCACCAGCGGCCGTATCAGGTTGTCGACCCAGCTCACCACCAGCGTGCCCCACAAGAGCAGGCCTATGCCCGCGAGCGTCTTGCCCGAGAACAGCAGCCAGGCGCCGAGCGAGCCCCAGACGAAAGGCGTGCCGAAAGGCATCAGCGCGACCAGCGCGGTAAACGCGCCGAACAGCACCGGTGCGCGCACGCCGGCAGCCCAATAGCCCAGGCCCGCGAGCAAGCCCTGCGCAAGGGCGGTCAGGACCAGGCCGTAGAGCACTGCCTTGGTGGTGATGCCGACGGCGGCGATGTAGCCGTCGACGCGCCCGCCGAGAAAGCGCCGCAACACCCGCCTGACCTGATCGAGCAGGCTCTCGCCGTCGCGATAGACGAACACCACGGCGAGCAGGGCGAAACCGAGCTTGAGCGCATTCTGCGCCACGCCGCCGACGAGATTGCCGAGTTGACCGATCCATTGCTGCGCCCAGGTCGCGATCTGCGCGCGCATTGCCAGCGGGTCGGCGGCGTAGCGGTCGAGCAGCTCCTGCAGGCGTTCGCCGATCCATGGAAGGTGCAGCACGAAATCGGGGAGCTGGTGCGGTCCGCTGGCGATGTAGGCCATCGCAGCCTGGTAGGCGAGCACGAATTCGCCCTGCAGCAGGAACATCAGCCACAACAGCGGCAGCACAAAGGCCGCGGTCAGCAGCAGCGTCATCAGCAGCGCGCTCGCCATGGCATGGCCGCGCAGCAGAGCGCGCAGGCGCGCATAGACGGGCCAGGTGACGTAGGCGAGGATGGCGGCCCAGACCACGGGCACGACGAACCAGCTCAGCACCAGGTAGCTCAGAACGAACAGCCCGCCGAGTAGCAGCGTCAGGATGACGCGGCGCGGGACGGCGACGGCGTCGCGCTCAGTCGCCATGCAATCCTCCTCGCGCGCGGCCGCCCATGCCCGCAGCTCAGCCGGCGAAGGTCGAGGCGAAGCGCGGATAGGTCTCGGCAATCTCGTTGCGTATGCGGCCGCGGATCAGCGCCAGGATTTCAGGTTCGGGTGCGTTCGTGAACGGCACCTTGTCGGGGCAATCGAATGCGAAGCCGGTCTGGTCGCGGATTTCCTCCAGGCTGTGCCCGGGATGCACGCTTTCCAGGCGGAAGCGCCGCCTTTGCTTGTCGAAGGCAAACCAGGCGAGCCCGGTGAGCAGGCCGTAAGGGCCGCCTGGCCGATACACTTCGGGCGCGCTCACGCCGGGCGAGCTGATGAAGTCCACCTTGGGCACCAGCACGCGCCGCGTATGTTCCTCGCGGAACAGGATCACCTTGGGCACCAGGTAGTAGAGGTAGGCCGAGCCGAAGGAGCCCGGCCAGCGCACGTCGCTCGCCGGGTAGGCACCGGTGCCGACGAGATTGATGTTGCCCTGACCGTCGATTTGCCCGCCGCCGAGGAAGAAGGCGTCGATGCGGCCCTGCGCCGCCATGTCGAAGGTTTCGACGCCGCCGTTGGTGTACGAGTTGTAGCGGTTGGAGCCGAGGATGGTCACGCGCATCGCGCCCTGGGTCAGTTCGCGCCGCAGCAGCGCCGCAGCACCGGGGATGGGGGAGGAGGCGCCGACGGTGACATGGCGGCAGCCCTCGAGCAGGCGCGCGATCACCGCGACCAGCAATTCGGCACGGCTAAAAGACAGATTCATACGCTCACCGCCGTGGTCTCACCTAGCCATTCGTCCAGAAAGCGGCGGAAGCCTTCCTCGGTCTTGGCGCTTTGCGCGTAGCGGCTGAGAGCCGCATCGTCGCAGCCGTAGTGCTCGGGCAGTCCGACCGGCCAGGCGCCCTGTTTGGCCAGCGCG
>JAKAIH010000389.1 GCA_021825225.1 Pseudomonadota bacterium | reverse complement strand
GCGAGATGCCGACCATCACCGGGCAGCGTCCCGCGACGCATTCCAGCGTGCGCCGGATCAGTTCCTTGCGCTCGTCCATGCCGAGGTAGGTGTATTCCTGCGCCTCGACGCCGGCAGCGACCACCATGGTGGCGCCGCAGTCAGTGATCACGTAGTCGATTTCGCGCCGCAGCGCGGCGGCGTCGATCTTGAGGTCGCTGCTAAAAGGCGTGAGCGGCGCCACGACGAGCTCTGGTTTCCTGGACATGGGATGGTTTTCCTGTATTTGGGCGCGCCGGACGAGTGGCGCCCGGGCTGACGCCCGATTCTGCCGTTCCATGTCAAAATAGTCAAAGTCGGCAATCCACACGCGAGGAACAGGAATGAAGCTCAAGATCAGGCGCAGTCATACGTTCGTCGAAAACCGCATGACGGAAGCCGGAAAAACGGCCAGACCCCCGCTGCGCAAAGTCGCGGCCGTGCTGGTGATCGAAAATCCCTGTGCCGGCCGCTATGTGCAGAACCTCGAGCCGATGATCAAGGCCAGCGCCGCGCTGGGGCGCGAACTCGCCGCGATGGCCATCGCCGCCCTCGCCCCCTACACTGCGCAGAGCATAGGCAAGGCCGCCATCGTCGGCATCGCCGGCGAGCAGGAGCACGGCAATGCGCTGCTCTCCACCACCTTCGCCGAGCCGGTGCGCGACGCGTTGGGCGGCGGCAAGGCCTGGATATCCTCCATGACCAAGGTCGGCTCGCCCGGCAGCGCGATCGACGTGCCGCTGGCCTGCAAGGACGCGCTGTACGTGCGCTCGCATTACGACGGCATGACGCTGATGCTGCCCGATGCGCCCATGCCGGACGAAATCGCGCTGATCCTGTGCCTTGCGAACCGCGGCCGGCTGAACGCGCGCGTCGGCGGGCTGCGCTTCGAAGACCTCAAGGGCAAAAACGGCCTGGTCTGATCCATGAAAACCGCAATCGTCAACCTCGGCCCCATCCTCTCCGGCGACTGGCGCACGCCCTACGCCGGCGGCGACGCCATCCTGATGGAAGCCGGCAAAATCGTCGCAGTGGGATCGGCCTCGGCCGCAGCCGTCGCGGCCTGCGATGTCGTCATCGACGCCGCCGGCGCGACCGCGATTCCCGGGCTGATCGACTCGCAGGTGCACAACACTTTCGGCGATTACACGCCGCGGCAGAAGACCGTGGGCTTTCTCGAAAGCTATGTGCACGGCGGCGTGACCAGCGCGATCAGCGCCTCGGAAGTCCACGTGACCGGGCGCCCCAAGGACCCCGAGGGCGTGAAGGCGCTCGCGGTCGCGGCGATGAAATGCTTCGAACACTACCGTCCCGGCGGCATGCGCGTCTGGGCCGGCTCGGTCATCATGGAGCCCGGCCTCGTCGAGGCGGATTTCGAGGAGATCGCCGCCAAGGGCGTGTGGCTCGCCAAAGCCGGCTTCGGCGCGGTGAAGACACCCTACGACTACGGGCCGATGATCGCCTGGGCAAAGAAGCACGGCATGGTGACCATGGTGCATACCGGCGGCTCGTCCATTCCCGGTTCCTCGGGCATCTGGGCCGAGCACCTGCTCGCGATCCAGCCCGACGTGTCCTTTCACGTCAACGGCGGCCCGGTGGCCATGCCCGATGCCGACTTCCCGCGCGTCGTGCATGAAAGCAGGATGGCGCTGCAGGTGTGCACCGCGGGCAATCTGCGCACCACGCTGCTGCTTGCGGATCTGGTGCGCAAGGCAGAGCAATTCGACCGCTTCCTGATCGCCACCGACACGCCCACCGGCAGCGGCATCATGCCGCTCGGGATGCTCTACACCATCGGCCATCTCGCGAGCCTCACCGACATGCCGGTGGAATGGGCGATCGCCGCCGCCACCGGGAACAACGCCCGCGTGTATCGCCTCAACTCCGGCTTGATCCAGGCGGGGCGCGATGCCGATGTGGTGCTGCTCGATGCCTGCGTCGGCGGCTCGAAGGACAATGCGCTCGATGCGCTCCGGAACGGCGACATCCCCGCGGTGGCCGCGGTCGTCACCGACGGCGTGCCGCGCTTCGTCGGCCGCAGCCGCAACACCCCGGCGCCGATGCGCAGCGTGCGCGTCGCCGAGTGCCGCATTCCGCAGGACTACAGCGGCGCCGCCCACTGATCAGGAGGAACGACATGCCACGACACAAGAACTACCTGCCGCACGGCGTCATCCCCGCAGCGCTGCTGCCTTTCAACGAAGACCTGTCGATCGACGAGGCGTCCTATCGCTCGCACCTGCGCGACATCGCCGCGGTGCAGGGCATTTCCGCCGTCACCATCAACGCGCATGCGTCGGAAGTGGCCTCGTGCAGCTTCGACGAGCAGCAGCGCGTGCTCGCGATTACCCAGGACGAAATCGGCGCGCGCCTGCCCATCGTCAACGGCATCTACAGCGAAGGCCCGTTCGAAGCGGTGCGCCTCGCGAAAATGGCGCAGGCGGGCGGCGCTTCCGCCCTGCTGGTGTTCCCGACCGGGGTCTATACCTTCGGCCAGCGCCCGGAGATGGCGGTCGACTACTTCCGGCGCATCGCCGATGTCACCGATCTGCCGCTGATCCTGTTCCAGTATCCCCTCGCCGGCGGCCAGGGTTATCCGCTCGCCACGCTCGCGAAAATCATGGACGCCGTGCCTACGGTGCGCGCCATCAAGGACTGGTGCGCCAATCCGCAGCTGCACGAGCGCCAGATCCGGCTGCTGCAGGCGCGCACGCCCGAGGTCGTGGTGCTGACGATGCACAGTGCCTGGCTGCTCTCCTCGCTCGTGCTCGGCTGCAAGGGCCTGCTCTCGGGCAGCGGTTCGGTCATCGCCGATCTGCAGGCGCAGCTGTTCCGCGCGGTGCAGGCGAACGATCTCGCCACGGCGCGCAGTTTGAACGAGCGCATCTGGCCGACGGCGGAGGTGTTCTACAACGAGCCCTGGGTCGACATGCACAACCGCATGAAAGAAGCGCTGGTGCTGCTCGGCCGGCTGCCGCGCGCCGTGGTGCGCCCGCCTTTGATGAAGCTTTCCGCCGCGGAGATCGAGCGCATCCGCCAGGCGCTGCTCGCGGCCGGATTGCTCGCGGACGCCGGCGCAGCGAAAAAGCAGACTGCCCTGGCCTAGGATTGCCCGGCAGTGTGGCGATGAATACCGATCGCAAAAGCCTGGGCGAACATGCAGCGAGGCTGCGCTCGCTCGCCTTCGACATCGGCATCTACCGGCCGCCGAGCGAGGGCGGCAGCGCTTCGCTGCTGCTGCGTGTGAGCGAAAACTGTCCGTGGAACCAGTGCAGCTTCTGCGACATGTACAAGGGTCGGCGCTTCGTCTATCGGCCGCTGCAGGAGATCAAGGACGATATCGACAGGGTCGCGGCGATCCGCGATGAAATCAGCGCAGCCTCATGGACGCTCGGCATGCGCGGTGCGATCAGCCGCGAGCTGGGCCTCGCGCTGATCTCCGAGAACCGCGAGCTCGTCGAGCATTCCAGCTTCGTCACCGTATTCAACTGGCTTTTATCCGGCGCGGGCACGGCCTTCCTGCAGGACGCCAACAGCATGATCCTGCGCTCAAACGAGTTGATCGCAGTATTGCAGCACCTCAGGCAAACTTTCTCCTCTCTGCGACGCGTGACCAGCTACGC
>JAKAIH010000388.1 GCA_021825225.1 Pseudomonadota bacterium | reverse complement strand
GTAATCGTCGATGCGGACGAAATCATTTTCCAGCAGGTGCGCGCGCCCGACTGCGTGCTCGCGCTCTCCGAGGAGGCGGCGAAGAAATACGAGGCCTGGGCCGCCAAGGGCGTGCCCCTGCTCTACGACAGCACGCTCGCCGCGGCGAGGAGCGGGAAGAACTTCATCGGCCGCGACTTCACCCGCAGGGCGAGCGATCTGGGCAATGCGGGCAGCGTCAACATACTCGCGCTGGCAGCCGTGGCCGCGCTCACGCGCGTGGTGAAAATGGCGAGCCTGGAAAGCCTGATCCGCAAACGTTTTCGCGGCGCGGCGCTCGAGTTGAATCTCAAATTGCTCGCCGCCGGGGGCGAGCTGGCGCACGCCTGAAGACCCGCGTCGCGAATAGACTACAGGAGTGTGCCGGTGAATGCCCTTACAGATCTGCAGCCCAAGCTCGCGCCCTGCCGGGCCGCCTGCCCCGCGGGCGTCGACGTGCCGCGCTATGTGCGCCAGATCGCGCTAGGCCGGTTCGACGAGGCGCTGGCGACGATACGCGAGCGCATTCCGTTTCCGCTGGTCTGCGGCTACGCCTGTTTTCATCCCTGCGAGGCGCAGTGCGGCCGCGGCCAATACGAGGGTCCGGTGGCGATCCGCATGCTGAAGCGCGCCGCGGCGGAACTCGGTTCGGCCCCGGCGCTGCCCGCGGCCCTGGGCAAGAGCGGCAGAAAGGCAGCCATCATCGGCTCGGGCCCCTGCGGACTGACGGCAGCCTATTACCTTTCCCTGCTCGGGCATGAAGTGACCGTGTTCGAAGCGCTGAACCGCAGCGGCGGCATGCTGCGCTACGGCATTCCCGGCTACCGCCTGCCCGACGCAGTCGTCGATGCCGACATCGGCATCATCGAAAATTGCGGCGTGAAAATCCTGACGAACCAGCGCGTCGAAAACGCCGAAGCGCTGCTGCACCAGGGATACGACGCGGTGTTCATCGCCTCCGGCGCCTGGCGCGCCGCGAGCATGGGCATTCCCGGCGAGGACCGGCCGGACGTCATCAAGGGCATTTCCTACCTCGAAGCGGTGAACGCCGGCGCGCCTCCGGCGATCGGCGCGAAAGTCATAGTCGTCGGCGGCGGCGACACCGCCATCGATGCCGCGCGCGTCAGCCGCAGACTGGGCGCAGAGGTGGTGCAGATCTATCGCCGCACACGCGCGGAAATGCCGGCGAGCGCAGAGGAAATCGAGGCGGCGATCGAAGAGGGCGTGCAGATCGAGTTCCTTACCGCGCCGCTGCGCATAGACCGGGGCGTGGTGAGTTGCATCCGCATGGCGCTCGGGGCGGCCGATGCGAGCGGCAGGCCACGTCCCAAACCCGTGGCCGGCAGCGAATTCAGCTTCGCCGCGGATACCGTGATCCTGGCCATAGGCCAGGAGGTCGAGGTTCCGGCGAAGAGCGTAGCCCGCGCCAAGGACGGCGTGATCCGCGCCGATCGCGACAGCCTGGCCACCTCGGTGAAGGGGATTTTCGCCGGCGGCGATGCGGTCACCGGCCCGGCTTCCATCATCGACGCCATCGCGCAGGGGCGCACGGCGGGCGCGGCCATCGACCGCTATCTCGGCGGCAGCGGCGATCTCGAACGCTTTGCGCGCGCGCCAATTCCGGCCGTGCCGCACGCGGCGGCTGCGCGCGGCAGTGCGCGCGCGCTTTGGCACAACCTTCCGGCGAGCGAGCGCATCGGCAGCTTCGCGCTGGTGGAGCAAGCGTACGCCAAGGACACCGCAATCCACGAGGCGAGCCGTTGCCTTTCCTGCGATTTGCTCGCCTTTGATGTGCGCGTCGATGCGGCGCTGTGCAAGGACTGCGGCTATTGCAGGGAAGTCTGCGCGCCGGGCGTGTTCGCGCGCTCCGACGATTTCAATGCCAGCGGCTATCGCCCTTACGTGGCCGTGAAAGCCGGGCAGTGCATCGGCTGCCTGCGCTGTCTTTACATCTGCCCGGACTTCGCGATCAGCGTCAGCGATCTGCGCGAGTCCTGCCCCGCCACCGCGGCCAGCGCGGCGATATAGCCCGGTCGGCAGGCACGCGCGCCGGCCCGGTCGTGCCGGCGGTGCGGCCGTTGAGCAATCGACGGATTAGGCGTAGGCTAAACTGATGAACAAGAAGCTCCTGGTCGCCACCGCCGTACTGCTCTCGCTCGCCTGGTCTGCCTGCACCTCCGACCACATCAAGCGTGCCGCCTACGAAGCGGCTTACCAGAAGGGATGCATGGACCGCGTCGGCAGGCCGGACTGCGACCCCGCGCACCAGAGCTACGAGGAATACCGCAAGGCCAGAGATCAGTTGACGCAGCGGAACCTGCGTTAGAGCGCCTGCCGGCCGCCGACACAGCGCAAGCGCTCGCGCTGCGCGTCAGGCCTTCAGCCCGGACATGGAAAAGCCGCACTGCCCGAGGTCCGCGATCAGCGCCTTCGACTGTTCGGCGCTCACTTCCACCAGCGGCGGACGCACCCTGGCCCAGCCCGCATGTCCGCTCCAGTGCGCGATCGCAGCCTTCATCCCGGGGATCATGGGATATTTCTGGAACACGCCGCGCACCTTGTCGAGCCCGGCCTGCAGCTGGTCGGCCTCGGCCGATTGCCACTTCGCGTACAGCTCGTGGATCGCCGCGGGATTCACGTTGGCGGTCGCGCTGATGCAGCCCTTGCCGCCTGAGCGCAGGCCGGCGAGCAGGAAGGTCTCGCTTCCCGGAAACACATCGAAGCCGTCCTTGGCGAAGGCATCCAGCGTGGCCTTGGTGTTGTTCCAGTCGCCCGATGAATCCTTGGTGCCGGCGATGTTCTTCGGATAGGCCTTGAGCAGGCGCTCGATCAGTTTCAGACTGATCGGCACCTGGGTCACCTGAGGTATGTGATACAGGTAGATCTTCAGGCGCTCATCGGCGACGCGCTCCACGATCTCGGCGTAGTTGCGGTAGAGGCCCTCGTCGGACACGCCCTTGTAGTAGAACGGCGGCAGCATCAGCGCGCCGGCGCAGCCCAGCTTCACCGCATGCGCCGTGAGGCGCACCGAGTCGGTGAGCGCGCAGCAGCCGGTGCCGGGCATCATGCGCGCCGGATCGATACCGGCTTCGACCAGCTGCTCCAGCAATTCCATGCGCTCGCCCGCGGCGAGCGAATTCGCTTCCGAATTGGTGCCGAACACCGCCAGGCCGACGTTATTCGCGACCAGCCACTTGCATTGGCGCACGAAGCGCTCGGTGTCGGGGCTGAGATCGTCCTTGAACGGGGTGACGACGGGGGACAGTACTCCGGTGATGCGCTGGCTCATGTTGCTGGCTCCAATTTGCTTGATGAATATCGGCGGAAACGCGGGATGCTCAGGCCTTCCGCAGGAAATCGAAATCGCAGCCGTCCTCGGCCTGCAGCACGCTGCGCATGTAAAGTTTGGCATAGCCGCGCTCGGCCGCAACCGCCTGCGGACAGTGCGCGCTGCGGCGCCGCGCGAGTTCCGCCTCGTCCACCAGCAGTTCGAGTTTGCGCCCGGACACCGACAGGCGGATGCGGTCGCCGTTCTTCACCAGGGCGAGCGGTCCGCCTGCGGCGGATTCGGGCGAGACATGCAGCACAATGGCGCCGAAGGCGGTGCCGCTCATGCGCGCATCGGAAATACGCACCATGT
>JAKAIH010000387.1 GCA_021825225.1 Pseudomonadota bacterium | reverse complement strand
ACCGGAGTGCGCGCGATCGACCATGCAGTCGAGGATCTGTGCTCGATCGGCACTACGCCTTTTTCCGACGGAGCCTCGTTTCATGCGCTGCGGCTGCTCGCGCGCGGCCTGCGCGCAGTGAAGGCGAATCCGGACGATCTCGCAGCCAGGCTGGATTGCCAGCTGGGCGCGTGGATGTCGATGATAGGCAGCGCTGCCGGCGTCCCCAAGGGCGCGAGCCACGGCATCGGCCATGTGCTGGGCGGCACCGCGGGCGTGCCGCACGGCTACACCTCCTGCGTCATGCTGCCGCACGTGCTGCGCTTCAATTATCCGATGAATGCCGCGCGCCAGAACCTGGTGAGCGAAGCGCTGGGCCGGCCGGGGGCGCCTGCAGCCGAGGCAGTGGCGGAGCTGATCGCGGAACTGGGCATGCCGCGCAGCCTGCGCGAGGTCGGCGTGGCGGCGCGACTGCTCGATCGCATCGCCGCAGAGTCCATGCACGACCGCTGGATCCACACCAACCCGCGCAGGATAGACGGGCCGGAGACGGTGCGCCAATTGCTGGATGCCGCGTGGTAACGCCACGCCGCCCGGCGCGCTGAAGGCGGCGCAGCGCACAGGTCAGCCGGCAGACTTCAGATACAGGCAGTAAAGCAGGGCACGCCCGTTTTCATCGAGTTCGGATGTTTGCTCCTGCGGCAGGAAGTGCAGCTTGAATGCGCGCACTGCCGCCGCGAAGTCAGCGGTGTCGTATCCCAGCGCGCGCAGCCCCAGCGCCGGATCGAAGGACAGCGGCGGCGGCGCATACGGCGGATCGCACCACAGGCCGAAACCATGATCGGCCAGCGTCTTCCACGGAAAGTAACGGCTGGGATCGGTCTTGCGCCGGGGCGCGACATCGGCATGACCGAGAAAATTCGCGGCGGGAATGTGATAGCGCGCCTCGATGTCGGCGAGCAGGCGCAGCAGCGCCGAAATCTGCGGCTCGGGGAACGCTTCGTGCCCGTTGTTGTCCAGCTCTATGCCCAGCGAAGCGGAATTGATGTCGGTATCGGCGCCCCATTTCGACTCGCCCGCATGCCAGGCCCGCGCGCGTTCGTCGACCAGCTGGATGATGCGGCCGTCGCGGCCGATCAGATAATGCGCGCTGACCTCGCGCAGCGGATTGGAGAGCGAACGCAGCGCCTGATCCACGGTGTCATCGCTGGTGTGATGCAGAATCACATAGTCGGGCTTTCGCTCGTTGAAATTGGGCGAGGGCCGCCATTCGGTCGGAATGCCGGCGCGTTGCGGCAGCGGGGCACAGGCCGCCAGGGCCAGCAATAGTGAAATCAGCAGTGTCCGCATCAGAGCCATAGCATGCCGCGTCAGGGTCCGAAACGAATTGTACTGCCGGGCCGGCATACAATAGCGAAAACCGCATAGAGGATGGCAACATGGCTGGGCCGAAAGAAGTCAACGCCGAGCTGATCGGGAGCCTGCCGGACACGGGGCCGGTGGTGATGGTGAACCTGCTGCGCCTGCGCGACCGCGCCGCCTACAAGCGCTACAGCGAACTCACCATGCCGCTGATCAAGGCGCGCGGCGGCACGGTGCTGTGGGCCGGCAACGGCGAGGCTGTGGCCTTTGGCGACGCGCAGGCCGACCGCTGGGACTATGTGGTGCTGGTACGCTATCCCTCGCGCGCGGCGTTTCTCGATATGATCCGATCCGGCGAATATGCGGCGGCCAATGTCCACCGGGAGCAGGCCGTGCAGCGGCACGTGATCCTGGCAGCCGGCGAGACCTACTCCAAAATTCCACCGCCACACTGAGTGAACATACGATGCGATTGTTGCTGGTAGAAGACGACACCATGATCGGCGAAAGCGTGCACGCCGGCCTGCAGCAGGACGGCTTCGCCGTCGACTGGGTGCAGGACGGGCGCGCGGCCGAACTCGCGCTGGAAACCAATGCCTACGACACGCTGCTGCTCGATCTGGGCCTGCCGCGCAAGACCGGGCTGGACGTGCTCGCCGCGCTGCGCCGGCGCGGCGATTCCATTCCGGTGCTGATCCTTACCGCGCGCGATGCGGTAGCCGATCGGGTCAAAGGGCTGGATGCCGGGGCCGACGATTACCTGGTGAAGCCTTTCGACCTGGAGGAACTTTCGGCGCGGGTGCGGGCGCTGCTCAGAAGAAAATCCGGCCGCGCCGACCCCGTGCTTCAGGTCGGCGGACTGAGCATCAACCCGGCGACGCACGAGGTAACGCTGGACGGAAAATCGATTTCGCTTTCCGCGCGCGAGTTCGCCCTGATCAACGCGCTTGCCGCGCGCCCCGGGGTGGTGTATTCGCGCGCACAGCTCGAGGAAAAACTCTACGGCTGGGGCCAGGAAGTGGAGAGCAACACCGTCGAGGTATACGTGCACTCCCTGCGCCGCAAACTGGGCCCCAACCTGATCCAGAATGTGCGCGGCGTGGGCTACATGGTGCCGAAGCAGCCGTGAGTTCGATCCGGCGCCAGCTGCTGCTGTGGTTGTTGTCCGGCCTCGCGCTCGCGGTGGTCGCCGCCAGCGCGCGCATCTATACGCAGACGCTGGCCGAAGCCAACGAGCTGTTCGACTACCACCTGAAACAGATGGCGGCCTCGCTCCCCAACGACTCCTTCGGCCCCTTGCCGCCCTCGAGCACGGGCCAGCTGGGGACCGAAGATGGCTTGGTGGTCCAGATCTGGGACCGCAATGGCCTGGAGTTGTACTTCTCCCGGCCGGCATCGAAATTGCCGCAGCGCGCCGAACTCGGCTACTCCACCGTGGACACGCCGCGCGGGCGCTGGCGCGTATATAGCGCACTGGAGCAGAACAACGTGGTCCAGGTGGCGCAGCCGATGAGCGTGCGCCAGGATCTGGCCGCGGGCATGGCGCTGCGCGCGCTGGTCCCGCTGCTTGCGCTGCTGCCGGTGCTGGGCATCCTCATCTGGATCACCATCGGGCGCGGATTGCAGCCCCTGGACCGGATGGCGGCGGCGCTCGGCCGGCGCACGCCGGACTCGCTCGAGGCCCTGCCCGAAGCGGAATTGCCGCGTGAAATCCGGCCGCTGGTCCAGGCCTTGAACGACCTGCTGTCGCGGCTCGGACGCGCGCTCGAATCGCAAAAAGCGTTTGTCGCCGATGCGGCGCACGAGTTGCGCACGCCGCTTACCGCGGTGCAGCTGCAGATCCAGCTCGCTGAACGCGCCAAGACCGACGAGGAGCGCGCGGAGGCCTTCGCCCGGCTCAAACGCGGACAGGCGCGCGCGGCGCATCTGGTGCAGCAGCTGCTCACGCTGGCGCGCCAGGAACCCGGCATTACGCCGCAACTGCATGCCTCGGTGAATCTGGCGGAACTGGCGCGCTTGGTGCTGTCCGAATATGCGCCGCTGGCGGCCGACAGAAATATCGCCCTGGCCAGCGGCGAGTTGGCGCCGGTCAGCGTCTCCGGGGATTTCGAGGCGCTGCGCGTGATGCTGGGCAACCTGGTCGATAACGCCATCCGCTACACCCCGGAGGGCGGCAGCGTCGATGTCGCCTTGCGCCTGCGCGAGCGCAGTGCGCTGCTGGAAATCTGCGACACCGGTCCGGGCATTCCCGAGGAGGATCGCGCGCGGGTATTCGACCGCTTCTACCGGCGCGAGGCAACGCATGTGGCCGGTAGCGGACTCGG
>JAKAIH010000386.1 GCA_021825225.1 Pseudomonadota bacterium | reverse complement strand
CGCGTAGGGCAGCACCGCGTGCGTCGCGGCGCCGAAGAAATTCGTGTACCAGATGCCCAGCAGCGCCAGCAGCACCGGCATGTTGGCTTCCAGCGGTGCGGCGAGGAAATGCGCGTCCATCTCACGTGCGCCCGCGAGCAGCTGCTCGAAGCGGTCCATGCCGATCGCGATCGCGAGCGGCAGTCCCACCGAGGACCAGACCGAATAGCGTCCGCCGACCCAGTCCCACAGCGGAAAGCATAGTTCGGGCGCAATGCCGAATTCGCCCGCGGCCTTGACGTTGGCAGTGGCTGCGGCGAAGTGTTTCATCACGGCGGTTTCGCTGCCCAGCCCCTGGGTCAGCCAGGCGCGCGCCAGTTTCGCATTGCCCAGCGTCTCGCCGGTGGTGAAGGTCTTGGAAGCGACGATGAACAGCGTCGTCTCGGGTTCGGCGCCGACGAGCGCGTGCGCCAGATCGTCCGGGTCCGCGTTGGCGACGAAACGCACGGCTTGCGGCCCATCCGCATAACGCCACAGCGCCTGCGTCAGCATGCGCGGGCCGAGGTCGGAGCCGCCGATGCCGATGTTGATCACCGTGCGCATCGGTTTGCCGCTGTGGCCGAGCAGCCGATCGCCGCGCACCGCGTCGCTGAAGGCGCGCATGCGCGCGCGCGCCTGGCGCACCAGCGGCATCACGTCGCCGCCGGCGGGGAATGCCTGCGCCGCCGAGCGCAGCGCCACGTGCAGCACGGCGCGGTCTTCGCTCGCATTGATGTGTTCGCCCGCGAACATGCGCGCGCGCCAGCCTTCGACATCGGCCCGGCGCGCGAGGTCGGTGAGCAGACCAAGCGTGGTCGCGTTGATGCGGTGCTTGGAGTAATCGAGCAGCAGCGCGCCCGCTTCGAGCGAGAATTCCCGCGCGCGTTCGGGCTCGCGCGCGAACAAGTCGCGCATTTGCAGCGGCGCGATCTCGGCCTGGTGTTTTTGCAGCGTTTTCCACGCCGCGCTTTGCCTGAGTTTGCTTTGCATCACGTTCATGGTGTCGATTTATACCTAAGCGCGCTAACTCGAGAGTGGGGGAATACGCGAAATCTGCAATCAACCGTGGCAATGTGTCCGCGGGGGGATTTACAAGGGGGGACGCGTCCCCCCTTGTTCGTTAGTTAAGGGCTTTTCTTCCATCGGAGCCACCATTTTCGCATTTGGAATGCTCTGTTTAGCGTAAAGACGCAATTTTTCGGTGCGATCGCCGGCGCGGTTGCCTTGCCAGATCTTTTTCCAGGCCGGGCCCGGACTGCGCTCGGGTTCGCGCGCGTTGTCCTGCACCAGCAGCAGGGCGCAGTCGCGGCGGCGCGCTGCATTGCGCACGGTGACTATATCTGCATGGTAGTCCAACACAGCGCGCTGCGCTTCGCCCAGGCCGCGGCTGCCGATGCAGCCGTGCTGCTTGGGCAGGCTAGCCAGCAGCGACAGCGCCACCGGACGGTAGCTCTTGCCATGATCGATCCAGGGCAGCCACAGCAGCATCGCCAGCGCCCAGAACAGCGCCAGGCCGGCAGCCCAGTAGGTGACGCAGCGCTGGGCGGCGTTCTTGCTGCGCAGGATCAGCGCGAGCCAGGCGAACGTGATGGCAACGGCCGCAAGCAACGGCAGCCAGGCGAAGTGCGCGACGAAGACCGGCTCGATGCGCGCCGCGTTGGCCGCGATGCGCGGCGGAAAGCCCGTCTGCAGCGCGAGATAGCCAACCCAGATGATGCCGCCGAGCAGGCTGAACGTCATGGCGCCGAACCAGGCGAGCGAATTGGCCGCGCCGCGGCGCAGGTCGCGCAGCACCTGCGCGCCCAGCAGCGCGAGCGGCAGCAGCAGCGGCAGCAGCGGCAATTCTCCCCCAGCGCGCGCCACCACGGTCAGGACCATGCCCGCGATCAACGCGACGAGCGGCAGCATCACGCGGGCCGAGGCGGGCTTCCTGCGATACAGCCAAAGCGCCCACAAGGCGATAGGCCAGGCCGGCCAGGCGAACCAGGCGAGCGTGCGCAGCACCTGTCCGGCTGCCGCGAGGCCGGGCGCATGCGCGAGGGCGGCCAGCCCTCCCTTGTGCAGCCAGGCGGCAAACATTTCCGGCGAGCGTGCGTAGAGCAGCGCCGGCCAGGTCAGCAGCCAGGGTGCAAGGATCAGCGCGGCGCAGAGCAGGGCGAGCCCCGCATTGCGGCTGCGCCAATCCGGCACCAGCAAAGGCGTGGCGAGCAGGGCGAGGACGAAGGGCAGGATGTGTATGAGGTCGGAAGCGAGAAACGCCGCGCCCAAGCCGCAGCCCAGCGCAATTGCGGCAGCATACGGGCGCTTCTCCACCAGCGCCGCGCCATAGTAGGCGCAGGCAAGGCCGGCGAGCAGGGCAGACTCGCTGACCGCCTCGTGCGCATGCACCAGCAGGCCGGTGCAGCCCATGAATAAAAGCATGACCGCGTCGCCGCGGCCGGCGCCGTCGTCGCGCCTGCTGTCGCTGTCGTGCGGGTCCTGGTAATGAAAGGCGCGTCCGGCCAGGCGCAGGAACACCAGCGTCAGCGCGATGCAGGCGCCCGCCGCGAGGCGCACCGCGTCGTGCTGCGCAATGAGCCCGCCCAGCAGCCTGGCGAACGCGGCTGCGATCCAGTAGAACAGCGGGCCATCGTCGGCGTAGTGCTCGCCCGCGAGCCGCGGCAGCAGCCAATCGCCGTGACTGGCGAGCTGGTGCGCGATGCCTATGCCTATGGCATCGTCGTTTTTCCAGGGGTCGTGGCCGATGAGGCCGGGCAGCAGCCAGACCGCGACCAGGATCAGCAGCGGAATGCGCGCCAGCGGCAGCGTGATGCGCAGGCCGGCCACTAGTCGGGGACCTCGATGGAATTGATGCGCGAATTCACGGTTCAGGGCCTGTTAGCTTTCCGCACATGAACGCGGCGGGGAGCGTCGCGGGACGCAGCACCCCCGGGAAGGCAACCCGCCGTATTTTAGCGCCTTGCGCCGGGCCGAAAACAAAAAAGGCAGCCGCAGCTGCCTTTTTGCGCAATGTCCCGGACTTCAGGCCGTTTTGGCCGCGGCCTCGGCGGGCTTCTTCGCGTACTTCTGGCGGAATTTCTCCACGCGGCCGGCCGTGTCCACGATCTTCTGCTTGCCGGTGTAGAACGGGTGGCAGTTCGAGCACACTTCGACGTGCAGTTGCTTGTTCATGGTCGAGCGCGTCTGCCAGGTATTGCCGCAGCTGCAGACGACCTTGATGTCGTGATATTCGGGGTGTATGCCTGTTTTCATGGTTTTTCCTTTGACGCGGTCCGGGAATAGGAGCCGCAAAAGGCGGCAATTATCCCAGAAATCAATACGCTATGCAAGCGGACTATCCGGGTAGATCGGACTGTGGTGGCACACTTGCGCGGCCGGCGGCCCGTCCGCGCGGATCACCGATTTGGAACGGATGAAAAAGCGTCATCCGTTCCAAATCGGTGATCTTATATAAAAGCTACCCCGAACCGCCCTTGCTTTTACCTATAACCGTGTTTTTTGTACGGATGCGCTTTTTATCCGTACAAAAAACACGGTTGGCGCGCAGAGCGCGCAATGGTGGTGCGGCGGTACGCTTGCACGGACGGCGGCCCGTCCGCGCGGATCGCCGATTGCGTACGGATGAAAAGCACATCCGTACGCAATCGGCGATCTTG
>JAKAIH010000385.1 GCA_021825225.1 Pseudomonadota bacterium | reverse complement strand
GTAATGGCGGCGCTCGTCATCGCGCAGGACGAGAAAGGCTGGCTTTCGACCGAGACCATGGACTACGTCGCGCAGTACCTCGGCATGCCGCCGATCGCGGTGTACGAGGTCGCGAGCTTCTACAATATGTATGACCTCGAGCCCGTAGGCAGGCACAAAGTCACGGTCTGCACCAACCTGCCGTGCGCGCTCTCCGGCGGGGCTGACGCCGCCGAGCACCTGAAGCACTGCCTCGGGGTGGGCTTCAACGAAACCACCGCTGACGGCCGCATCACGCTCAAGCAGGGCGAGTGCATGGGCGCCTGCGGCGATGCGCCGGTGCTGCTGGTGAACAACAAGCGCATGTGCAGCAGGATGTCGCAGGACAAGCTCGATCAACTGCTCGCGGAGCTCAAGTGATGCTCGACTACGGCCCCGACGCCATCCTGATGACGGGCCTCGACGGCTCGAACTGGCACCTAAAGGACTACGAGGCGCGCGGCGGCTATGCCGCGCTGAAAAAGATATTGAGCGAGAAGATCGCTCCCGATGCGGTTACCGCCGAAGTCAAGAAATCCGGCCTGCGCGGCCGTGGCGGCGCCGGCTTCCCGGCGGGCCTGAAGTGGAGCTTCATGCCGAAGCAGTACACGGGTCCGAAATACCTTGTGTGCAATTCGGACGAGGGCGAGCCGGGCACGTTCAAGGATCGCGACATTCTGCGCTACAACCCGCATATGCTGATCGAGGGTATGCTGATCGGCGCCTACGCCATGGGCATAGGCACGGGGTACAACTATATCCACGGCGAAATCTGGGCGGAATACGAGCGCTTCGAAGAGGCGCTGGCCGAGGCGCGCGCCGCCGGCTACCTCGGCAAGAATATCCTCGGCACCGATTTCTCCTTCGAGCTGTACGCGGTCCATGGCTGGGGCGCCTACATCTGCGGCGAGGAGACGGGGCTGCTCGAGTCGATCGAGGGCAAGAAAGGCCAGCCGCGTTTCAAGCCGCCGTTCCCCGCGAGCTTCGGCCTGTACGGCAAGCCCACCACCATCAACAACACCGAGACCTTCGCCGCGGTACCCTGGATCATCAGGAACGGCGGCGACGCCTTCCTCGCCTTGGGCAAACCCAACAACGGCGGCACCAAGCTGTTCTCCGTCTCGGGCCACGTCAACCGGCCGGGCAATTACGAAGTGAAGCTGGGCACGCCGTTCGCAAAACTGCTGGAGATGGCAGGCGGGATGCGCGGCGGCAGGAAGATCAAGGCGGTGATTCCGGGCGGTTCCTCGGCGCCGGTCCTGCCCGGCGACATCATGATGCAGACTGACCTGGATTACGACTCCATCGCCAAGGCCGGCTCCATGCTCGGCTCGGGCGCGGTGATCGTGATGGACGACACCACCTGCATGGTGCGCGCGCTCGAGCGCCTGTCCTACTTCTACTTCGAGGAGTCCTGCGGCCAGTGCACGCCCTGCCGCGAGGGCACCGGCTGGATGTACCGCATGGTGCACCGCATAGAGCACGGCAAGGGGCGCCAGGAAGACCTGGATGTCCTCACCAATGTGGCCGACAACATCGCCGGGCGCACCATCTGCGCCCTCGGCGACGCGGCGGCGCTGCCGGTGAAAAGTTTCGTCAAGCACTTCCGCGACGAATTCCAGTATCACATCGATCACAAGCGCTGCCTGGTGAGCGTACCCGGCGGCTACTACACCGCCGCCAGCGCACCGGCAGAGAAGGCGGCCTGAGAACGACATGCCCAAAGTAGAAATAGACGGCAGGCAGATCGAGGTAGCCAACGGCGCCACGGTGATGGACGCGGCCAATGCGCTTGGCATCGCCATTCCGCACTTCTGCTACCACAAGAAACTCTCGATCGCCGCCAACTGCCGCATGTGCCTGGTGCAGGTGGAGAAGGCGCCCAAGCCGCTGCCGGCCTGCGCCACGCCGGTCACCGACGGCATGAAAGTGTTCACTGACTCCGAATACGCCAGGACCGCGCAGAAGTCGGTGATGGAGTTCCTGCTGATCAACCACCCGCTGGACTGCCCGATCTGCGACCAGGGCGGCGAATGCCAGCTGCAGGATTTGGCGGTGGGCTACGGCAAGGGCGAATCGCGCTACAAGGAAGAAAAGCGCGTGGTGTTCCACAAGAACGTCGGCCCGCTGATCTCGATGGAAGAGATGAGCCGCTGCATCCACTGCACCCGCTGCGTGCGCTTCGGCCAGGAGATCGCCGGCGTGATGGAACTCGGCATGATGCGCCGCGGCGAGCATTCCGAAATCGTGACTTTCGTCGGGCGCTCGGTCGATTCCGAGCTCTCCGGCAACATGATCGATCTGTGCCCGGTGGGCGCGCTCACGAGCAAGCCGTTCCGCTACAGCGCCCGCACCTGGGAACTGGCGCGACGGAAGTCGGTGAGCCCGCACGACAGCCTCGGTTCCAACCTGGTCGTGCAGACGATGGCGAACAAGGTGAAGCGCGTATTGCCGCTGGAAAACGAGGAATTGAACGAATGCTGGCTGTCCGACCGCGACCGCTTCTCCTACGAGGGCTTGAATAGCGAGGACCGCCTCACCCAGCCGATGCTGAAGGTGAACGGCAAGTGGCAGGAGGCCGATTGGCAGCAGGCGCTGGCCGCGGTGGCGAAAGGCCTGAAGAACGTGCGCGAACAGCATGGCGCGCAGGCGCTGGGCGCGCTGGCCGCGCCGCATTCGACTCTGGAAGAACTGTATTTGCTGGGTAAATTGATGCGCGGCATCGGCAGCGAGAACGTCGACTTCCGCCTGCGCCAGGCGGATTTCTCCGCCGACGGCAGGCAGGCCGGTGTGCCCTGGCTGGGCATGAAAGTCGCCGACATCGGCAGCCTCGAGCGCGTGCTCGTGGTCGGCTCCTTCCTGCGCAAGGACCATCCGCTCGTCGCGAACCGTCTGCGCCAGGCCGCCAAGCGCGGGTTGCAGGTCAATCTGATCCATGCCACGGACGACGATCTGCTGATGAACGTCGCCAACAAGGCCATCGTGCCGCCGCAGGAACTGCCCGAATTGCTGGCGCAGGTGCTCAAGGCGGTGGCCGAAGCGAAACAGCAAGCCGTGCCCGGCGCACTTGCAGGCGTGAAGGTCGGCGAGCAGGCGAAGAACATCGCCGCGAGCCTCACGACGGGCGCGAAGACCGGCATTTTCCTCGGCAACCTCGCCGCGCAGCATCCGCAGGCGACCCAGCTGCGCCTGCTGGCGCAGGAGCTGGCCGGGATGCTCGGCGCGAGCTTCGGCTATTTCGGCGAAGCCGCCAACAGCGTCGGCGGCTACCTGGCCGGCGCCGTGCCCGGGGCGGGCGGACTGAACGCGGCCGCCATGCTGGCCGAGCCGCGCAAAGCCTATCTGCTGCTGAACGCCGAGCCCGAGCTCGATTGCAATAACCCGCAGGCCGCGATGCAGGCGCTGGATGCGGCCGAATTCGTGATTTCCCTGTCGGCCTACAAAGGAGCGGCGCTGGACTACGCCAGCGTGCTGCTGCCGATCGCGCCGTTCACCGAGACCTCGGGCAGCTTCGTCAACGCCGAAGGCCGCCGGCAGAGCTTCAACGGCGTGGTCAAGCCCCTGGGCGAAGCGCGTCCGGCGTGGAAGGTGCTGCGTGTGCTCGGCAACCTGCTCGAACTTCCCGGTTTCGACTACGACAGCAGCGAGCAGGTGCGCGA
>JAKAIH010000384.1 GCA_021825225.1 Pseudomonadota bacterium | reverse complement strand
CGATGTCGAGCAGGCGGTGGCCTTCGGCGCGGTGCAGTTCATTGCGGTCGGGACTCCGCCCTCCGAGGATGGCTCCGCCGATCTGCAGCACGTGCTCGCGGCGGCGCGCAGCATCGGGCGCCATATGCGCGATTACCGTGTGATCGTGGACAAGTCCACCGTGCCGGTGGGGACGGCGGACAAGGTGCGCGCCGCCATTGCGGAAGAGCTCAAGCAGCGCGGCGCCGGCATCGACTACAGCGTGGTGTCCAACCCGGAATTCCTCAAGGAAGGCGCTGCGGTGGAGGATTTCATGCGCCCGGACCGCATCGTGGTCGGCAGCGAGGACGAGCGCGCGACGCAGATCATGCGCAATCTCTATGCGCCGTTCCAGCGCAGCCACGAGCGCCTGATCGTGATGGATGTGCGCTCGGCCGAATTGACCAAGTACGCCGCGAACGCCATGCTGGCTACGCGCATCTCCTTCATGAACGAACTCGCCAACCTGGCCGAGCGCCTCGGGGCCGACATAGAAAACGTGCGCCGCGGCATCGGCGCCGACCCGCGCATCGGCTACCATTTCCTCTATCCGGGTGTGGGCTACGGCGGTTCCTGCTTCCCCAAGGACGTGCAGGCGCTGCTGCGCACCGCGGGCGAGGCGGACATGAAACTGCTCATCCTCGATGCGGTGGAACAGGCCAACGCGGCGCAAAAGCAGGTGCTGGGCGCAAAGATCATCAAGCGCTTCGGCGCCGACCTGAAGGGGCTGACTTTCGCCCTGTGGGGCCTCGCGTTCAAACCGAATACCGACGACATGCGCGAAGCGCCGAGCCGGGTGCTCCTGGCGGAATTGCTCGCGCGCGGCGCCAGCGTCACCGCCTACGATCCGGTCGCGATGCCCGAGGCGCGGCACATCTACCAGGGCGAGGGCCGGGTGCGCTTCGCGGATTCGCCGATGGCGGCGCTCGAGGGCGCAGACGCGCTGACGATCGTGACCGAGTGGAAGGAATTCCGCAGCCCGGATTTCCAGCGGATCAAACAGGTCCTGCGCACACCCGCCATTTTCGACGGGCGCAATCTGTACGATCCGGCCGAGGTCAGGAGCTACGGCCTGGAGTACTATCCGATTGGCCGGCTGTAGGCCGGCATCAGGGGCGAAACAAAAAATAGCGGGCGGATTGCGAATGAAGTCGAATGTATTGCCGGATTTGTCCAGGGCGCGGCTGCTGGTGGTCGGCGATGTGATGCTGGACCGCTACTGGTTCGGCGAGGTGAGCCGGATTTCGCCCGAGGCGCCGGTGCCGGTGGTCAAGTTCGGTCGCAGCGAAGAGGTTCCCGGCGGCGCGGCCAACGTGGCGCGCAACGCGACCGCTCTCGGAGCCCAGGTGACGCTGCTGTCGGTGATTGGCGACGACGAAGCCGGCGCGCGCCTGCGCGAGCTGGTCGAGGCGGAAGGGGTCGTCGCCTCCCTGCACAAGGATCCGAGCATCCCCACCACGGTCAAGCTGCGCGTGATCGGCCGGCAGCAGCAGTTGTTGCGCATCGACTTCGAAACCCTGCCCAGTCACGAGGTGCTGGCGGACAAGCTGGCCGAGTTCGAGTCGCTGCTCGCCGGCTGCGACGTATTGGTGCTGTCCGATTACGGCAAGGGCGGGCTCGTGCATATTGCCAAAATGATCGAACTCGGCCGCGCTGCCGGCAAGGTGATCCTGGTCGACCCCAAGGGCGACGATTATTCGCGCTACCATGGTGCCACGGTGGTCACGCCCAATCGCGCCGAAATGCGCGAAGTCGTGGGGCGCTGGAAGAACGAACAGGACCTCGCCGAGCGCGCGCAGGCGCTGCGGCGCGAACTCGGCGCGCAGGCATTGCTGCTCACGCGCAGCGAGGACGGCATGAGCCTGTACCAGGAAAGCGGTGCGCTGCACGAGGCGGCCAAGGCGCGCGAGGTGTTCGACGTGAGCGGCGCGGGGGATACCGTGATCGCGGCGCTGGCCGCCATGCTCGCCAGCGGCGCGGCGCTGCCGCAGGCGATGCACGTGGCCAACTGTGCCGCCGGCATCGTCGTGGGCAAACTGGGCACGGCCGTGGTTCATCGCGAAGAACTGCAGGCGGCGCTGGCGCAGGAATAACAGGGGGAAATCATGTACTACGTAGTCACCGGCGCGGCCGGATTCATCGGCTCCAACTTGGTCAGGGCACTGAACGAGCGCGGCGAGAGCGACATCATCGCGGTGGATAATCTCACCCGCGCCGACAAGTTTCTCAATCTCGCCGATTGCGAAATCGCCGATTTCATCGACAAGCACGACTTCCTGGCGCAGCTCACGGCAGGCGAGTTCGAAGGGGCGCTGGAGGCGGTGCTGCACCAGGGTGCCTGCTCCGACACCATGGAGACCGACGGGCGCTACATGATGGAGAACAATTTCCGTTACTCGGTGGCGCTGCTCGACTACTGCCAGGAGGAGGAAGTGCCGCTGCTGTACGCTTCCTCCGCCTCGGTCTACGGCGCGGGCACGGTGTTCCGCGAGGCGCGCGAATTCGAGGCGCCGCTCAATATCTACGGCTATTCCAAGTTCCTGTTCGATCAGGTGGTGCGCCGGCGCCTGCCCGATGCCGACAGCCAGATCGCGGGTTTCCGCTATTTCAACGTGTACGGCCCGAACGAGGCGCACAAAGGGCGCATGGCCTCG
The DNA here is from genome assembly GCA_021825225.1 of Pseudomonadota bacterium. Classification (GTDB taxonomy): domain Bacteria; phylum Pseudomonadota; class Gammaproteobacteria; order Burkholderiales; family SG8-39; genus 2-12-FULL-64-23. The sequence continues at coordinate 1,015 of JAKAIH010000384.1, read as the reverse complement.
GTCGCATTCCATTTCTTCAATCAGTTTCGCGCGGAAGGCCGGGTCAGACTGTTCCAGGGCTGGGACGGCTACGCCGACGGCGAACAGAAGCGCGATTTCGTCTCGGTCGAGGATGTGATCGAGGTGAACATGCATTTTCTCGAGCGGCCGACGCTCTCGGGCATATTCAATCTCGGCACCGGCCGCGCGCAGACCTTCAACGACGTCGCCGTGGCCACGGTCAACGCCTGCCGGCGCGCGGAAGGCCAGGCCCCGCTGACGCTGGCAGAGTTGCGCGCGCAGAACATGATCGAATACGTCGCCTTCCCCGATGCGCTCAAGGGCAAGTACCAGAGCTATACCGAAGCCGACAACTCGATGCTGCGCCGCGCCGGCTACACGGCGCCATTGCTCACGGTGGAAGAGGGTGTGGCGCGCTATTGCGAGTATTTGCTGAGTAAATGAACATGAAAGAACGCGCATACCAGAGCGTCGAGGACAGCGTAGGCAATACGCCGCTGGTGCGCCTGGAGCGCCTTCCGGGCAGCGCCGGCGACAGCAGGGGCAACCTTGTCCTGGCGAAGCTCGAAGGCAACAATCCGGCGGGCTCGGTCAAGGATCGGCCGGCGCTGTCCATGGTGGTGCGTGCCGAAGAGCGCGGCACGATCAAGCCGGGCGACACCCTGATCGAGGCGACCAGCGGCAACACCGGCATCGCGCTCGCCATGGCGGCGGCGATGCGCGGCTACCGCATGGTGCTCGTCATGCCCGAGCACTTGTCGGTGGAGCGGCGCCAGACCATGCGCGCTTTCGGCGCGGAAATCGTGCTCACGCCGCAGGCGGGCGGTATGGAAGGCGCGCGCGATCTGGCGGCGAAAATGCGCGACCAGGGCAAGGGCGTGATCCTCGATCAGTTCGCCAATCCGGACAATCCGCTCGCGCATTACGAAGGCACGGGACCTGAAATCTGGCGCGACACCGAGGGCAAGATCACCCACTTCGTTTCCAGCATGGGAACCACCGGCACCATCATGGG
>JAKAIH010000383.1 GCA_021825225.1 Pseudomonadota bacterium | reverse complement strand
GGGCGCCGGCCGGCGGCGCCGAGGCGACGCTGTTATCGTGGGTCGCGATGACGGTGGCGACGACCGCGACGGCAAGGCCGCCGGCCGCCAGCCACCAGTGTTTGGTCTTACTTGCGGGCATGCTTCTTCTCCTGCGCCTGCGGCATGCGCAGGCTGTGCAACAACATATCCAGATAGGCTTCCAGGTAGTGCTCCGGTTGCAGCTTTTCGTGCTCGCAGCAGGCAAACGAGTGCCCCCAGACCGCGAGCATCACCAGCGGCGCCAGGGCCACGTGCACCATGTGGTCGACGTCGACCTTGCGGAACTCGCCCGCAGCGGCGCCGCGCTGCAGCACTTCGCGGAACATCGACAGGGCGCGTTCGATCACTTCGTCGTAATAGAACTTGGCGAGATCGGGAAAGTTGCCTGCTTCCGCGATGACCAGCTTCGGGATGCCGGCGATCTTGGTCGACCCGGTCAATTCCCACCAGCCGCGCACCAGCTTGCGCACCAAGTCGGCGGAACTGCCGGAAAACGTTTCCACCAGATTCTCGCCGTGCTGCAGCACCGGCAGCACGTTGCCCCGCACCACGGCCTTGAACAGGTCTTCCTTGTTCTCGAAATAGAGGTAGAGCGTGCCTTTGCTGACGCCTGCGCGCGCTGCGACGTCGTCCAGGCGCGTGCTGGCGTAACCGCGTTCGACGAACAGGTCGAGCGCGGCGGCGATGATTTCCTCCGGACGCGCCTCCTTGCGGCGGGTCCAGCGTGGCTGCGGCTTTTTATCGGGTGCGTTCATGGCTCTTATTGATTACTGACCGGTCAGTAATATATATGCGGCGGGACCTGGAGTCAATCACCTCCCGTGAATTCGGCCGCGGGGCCGCGGGCCGTGGGGCCGCGCGGCGTCGCGCGGGCAGCGTGGGCCGTGCCGATTGCAAAGCGGGGGCGATTGCGGTACCTTGGCCGCCTGACGTTAGGGGTCCTGCGCGCAGGCTTGAACACTGCGCCGCGGGTGAGAGAGTCCCTTTGAACCTGATGCGGATAATGCCGCCGCAGGGAAGCGTGAGCAGACCTCCCTCCTGCCTTCGCCCCCTGCGGTTACTAGGAGCGAACCATGAACGCCAACCCGAAATTCATCGCCGCGACCGCGCATGTGGATGACGCGGCGGTGCAGCCGCTGCCGAACTCGCGCAAGGTATACGTGCAGGGCAGCCGGCCCGACATCCGGGTGCCGATGCGCGAGATCAGCCAGGCCGACACGCCCGCCTCCTTCGGCGCCGAGCAGAACCCGCCCATCTATGCCTACGACACCTCCGGCCCCTATACCGATCCGCAGGCGAGAATCGACATTCGCAACGGTCTGGCGCCGCTGCGCGCCAAATGGATAGAAGAGCGCGCCGATACCGAGGCACTGTCAGGGCCGACGTCGAAGTTCGGTGTCGAGCGCCTGCTTGATCCCCAGCTGACCGAACTGCGCTTCAACCTGCAGCGCAAACCGCGGCGCGCCAAGCCCGGCATGAACGTGTCGCAGATGCACTACGCCCGCCGCGGCATGGTCACGCCGGAAATGGAATACATCGCTATCCGCGAGAACCTGCAGCGCCGACAATACATTGAGAGCTTGCGCGCCTCCGGGCCTATGGGTTCAAAGTTGGCCGAGCTCATGGGCCGCCAGCACCCGGGCCAGAATTTCGGCGCGGCGATCCCCGCGGAAATCACGCCGGAATTCGTGCGCGACGAAGTCGCGCGCGGCCGGGCGATCATCCCGTCCAACATCAACCACCCTGAATCCGAGCCGATGATCATCGGCCGCAACTTCCTGGTGAAAATCAACGCCAACATCGGCAATTCGGCGCTGGGTTCCTCGATCGGCGAGGAAGTCGAAAAAATGACCTGGTCGATACGCTGGGGCGGCGACACCGTGATGGATCTCTCGACCGGCAAGCATATCCACGAGACGCGCGAATGGATTATCCGCAATGCGCCCGTGCCCATCGGTACCGTGCCTATCTATCAGGCCTTGGAAAAAGTCGACGGCAAGGCCGAGGAACTGACCTGGGATATTTTCCGCGACACCCTGATCGAACAGGCGGAGCAGGGCGTGGACTATTTCACCATCCACGCCGGCGTCCTGCTGCGCTATGTGCCGCTCACGGCCAAGCGCATGACCGGGATCGTCAGCCGCGGCGGCTCGATCATGGCCAAGTGGTGCCTCGCGCACCACAAGGAGAGTTTCCTCTACACCCACTTCGAGGACATCTGCGACATCATGAAGTCCTATGACGTCGCATTTTCGCTGGGCGACGGCCTGCGGCCCGGTTCGATCTACGACGCCAACGACGAAGCGCAGCTGGGCGAGCTGAAGACGCTGGGCGAATTGACCGACGTCGCTTGGAAGCACGACGTGCAGGTGATGATCGAGGGCCCGGGCCACGTGCCGATGCACATGATCAAGGAGAACATGGATCTGCAGCTGCGCGACTGCAAGGAGGCGCCGTTCTATACGCTGGGGCCGCTCACCACCGACATCGCCCCCGGCTACGACCACATCACCTCCGGCATAGGTGCGGCGATGATAGGCTGGTACGGCACCGCGATGCTTTGTTACGTCACGCCGAAGGAGCACCTGGGCCTGCCGAACAAGGCCGACGTCAAGGATGGCATCATCACCTACAAGATCGCGGCGCATGCGGCCGACCTCGCCAAGGGTCATCCCGGCGCGCAAATCCGCGACAATGCGCTGTCGAAAGCGCGCTTCGAGTTCCGCTGGGAGGACCAGTTCAACCTCGGCCTCGACCCGGACAAGGCGCGCGAGTTCCACGACGAGACCCTGCCGCGCGACAGCGCCAAGGTGGCGCATTTCTGCTCCATGTGCGGCCCGCACTTCTGCTCGATGAAAATCACCCAGGACGTGCGTGACTACGCCGCGGCACAGGGCGTGGACGAGCAGGCGGCGTTGGCCAAGGGTATGGAGCAGAAAGCGGTGGAATTCGTCAAAAAAGGCGCGCAGATCTATTCCAAGGCCTGAGCGTTTTTTTTAGTGGAGAAAAACGGCGCGTTCTCGCGCCGTTTTTGCTTTTGCCCTGCGCGGGCGGCGACGCGAGCGTAGCGCAGAAAATTTTTCTGCGTCGATGCATTTGTGGCGCCCCCAGCGCTTACAATCCGGCCCGTGGACCAAGTCATACTCGTCAAAGCACTGATACTCGGAGTGGTCGAAGGCCTCACCGAATTCCTGCCGGTGTCCAGCACCGGCCATCTGATCCTCGCCGGCGACCTGCTGCATTTCAACGACGAGAAGGGCAAGCTGTTCGAAATCGTGATCCAGTGCGGGGCGATCCTCGCAGTGTGCTGGGAATACCGGGCCAAGATAGCCGCGGTGATTGCTGGCCTGGGCTCAGAGCGCGCGGCGCAGCGCTTCGCCCTCAACCTGGTGATCGCATTCATTCCGGCCGCGGTGCTGGGCCTCGCGTTCGCGAAGGCGATCAAGGCGCAGCTGTTCCAGCCGCTGCCGGTCGCGCTGGCGTTCATCATCGGCGGCTTTGTCATCCTGTGGGCGGAACGGCGCAAGCACACGGTGCGCATCCAGGAGGTGGAGGACTTGCGCTGGACCGACGCGCTCAAATTGGGCTTCGCCCAGGCGTTCGCCCTGATACCGGGGACCTCGCGTTCCGGTGCGACCATCATCGGCGGCTTGTTCTTCGGCCTGTCGCGCAAGGCGGCGA
>JAKAIH010000382.1 GCA_021825225.1 Pseudomonadota bacterium | reverse complement strand
GATCTTGTACGCCTGGGTGAGCTGCGCCGAGCGCTTCAATTTGCTTTCGACGCTGAAGGAGTGATAGGCAGCGGTGAATTTCTTCGTGTCCACGCCGTGCTTCCCGAGCCATTCGGTCAGCGCGGCTTCGTCGCCCACCCGGAGTCTTGCGCCCGTGTGCACGGCGTCGAATAAGGCCTTGTGCAGACGCTCCTCCTGGCCGATCGCGTCGAGCGCATAGAAGGCGCGCGCGCCGCGCGCATATTCATCGTTGAACATGGCCGGGATGCGCTGGAAATGCACGTCCTTGGGCAGCTTTTTCACCCAAGGCTCGAGCACCGGCTCGAAATCATAGCAATGCGGGCAACCGTACCAGAAAAACTCGAGGACTTCGATCTTGCCCGGGATGTCCGTGGGCTGCGGTGTGGCAAGCACGCGATACTCGTTGCCCGCTGTGGGTTGGGCTTGCGTCAGGCCCGCTGCAAAAAGCATGATCAAAGCCGCGAACAGCTGTTTCAACATTTGCTTCTCCCAAAAAAAGCGCCCCGCGCTCAGTTCGAGCCGGGATCTTTGATTTTGACCAGCGAGGCCTCGATTCCGTTCTGTGCCAGGGTCTGGCGCACGCGGTTTATTTCGTCCACCTTGGTGTAGGGCCCTACGCGCACCCGGTACCAGGTGCCTTTTTCGGGCAGGTCGACCGGCTCCACGCTCGCCTCCACTCCGATCAGCGCGAGCCGGGCTTTCAGATTGTCGGCATCGGCGGGATTCTGATACGCGCCCACTTGCAGCAGGTAATTCTCCGCCGGCGCGCCCGCTTTGACTGCCTGCTTGATCTGCTGCTCGGTCACCGGCTCTTCGGCGCCGGGGAGGATCTTGTAGAACTCGAAGCGCGGCTTTTCCACCTGCTGCGTCGTCTTCTCGTCGGGCTTGACGCTGGCCTTGCCCGGCTCTACCGCCGCTTTTTCCGGCGGCTTCGCTTTGGTCAGGAACGGAATGGGAGTCTTGTTCATGTACCAGGCCACGCCGACGGCGATGCACAGGCCGAGGATGAGGCCGATGAAAACCCCGAGCAGGGTGCCGCCGCTGCTTTTCTTCTTCGCCGCCGCTCTCGGTTTGTAGTCTTTGGCCATTGGGTGCCTATCAACAGAATTTGGGGAACGGTCTGTTACATTTTTTCGGGAGCGCTTACGCCCAGCAGCGCAAGACCGTTCTGCAGCACCTGGCGCACGGCGAGGATCAGCGCCAGCCGCGCCAGCCGCAGTTTCTCGTCGGCGACCAGCACGCGCTCGGCATTATAGTAGCTGTGAAACTCGCCTGCCAGTTCGCGCAGGTAGAACGCGACCATGTGCGGGGCAAAATCCCCGGCCGCCTCGGCCAGCAGTTCCGGGAATTCCGCGAGGCGCTGCGCCAGCGCGAGTTCGCGCGCGTGCGAGAGCGGCTCGAGGCCGGCGGCGCAAAGCGCAGGCGCTTCGATGCCGGCCTGCGCCAGCACCGAACAGATACGCGCGTGCGCATACTGCACGTAATAGACCGGATTGTCCTCGGTCTGCGATTTCGCCAGGTCGATGTCGAACACGAACTCGGTATCGGCCTTGCGCGAAACCAGGAAGAAGCGCACTGCGTCGCGGCCCACCTCGTCGATCAGGTCGCGCACGGTGACATAACTGCCGGCGCGCTTCGAGAGCTTTACTTCCGCGCCGCCCTTCATCACCGTCACCATCTTGTGCAGCACGTAGGCGGGGTAGTCGCGCGGGATGCCCGCCCCGGTCACCGCGCTGAGCGCCTGCAGGCCGGCGCGCACCCGCGCCACCGTGCCGTGATGATCCGATCCCTGGATGTTGACGGCATGCGTGTAGCCGCGCTGCCACTTGGTCACATGGTAGGCGACGTCGGGCACGAAATAGGTGTGGCTGCCGTCGGACTTGCGCATGACGCGGTCCTTGTCGTCGCCGTAGTCGGTGGTCTTGAGCCACAGCGCGCCATCCTGTTCGTAGGTCTTGCCCGAGGCGGTGAGCGCGCCGACCGTGGCCTCGACCTTGCCATCGGTGTAGAGCGAGGACTCGAGGTAGTAATTATCGAATTTGACGCCGAACGCCTTCAGGTCCTCGTCCTGCTCGCGCCGCAGCGCGGCCACCGCGAACCTGCGCACCGCCGCGAGGTCGGCGGGATCGCCGCCCTGCGCGAGATAATCCGCGGCGATTTCGCGTATGTATTCCCCGTGGTAGCCCGATTCAGGGAAGGCGACCGCTTCGCCGCGCTGCTCGCGCGCGCGTGCCTGCACCGACAGCGCGAGATTGTCGATCTGCACGCCGGCGTCGTTGTAGTAGAACTCGCGCGTCACCTTCCAGCTTTGCGCTTCGAGCAGCGCCGAGATGGCGTCGCCCAGTGCCGCCTGGCGGCCATGGCCCACATGCAGCGGCCCGGTGGGGTTGGCGGAAACGAACTCGACCAGGATCGGACGGCCGCGCCCGGCGCCGGCGCGGCCGTAATGCGCGCCGGCGGCCAGCACCTTGCGTATCGCGTTCAGCTTCGCTTCCGGTTTCAGGCGCAGGTTGATGAAGCCGGGTCCGGCGATTTCCGCGCGATCCAGCCAGGGCGAGGCGGGCAGACCGGCGATCAGCGCCTGCGCCAGTTCGCGCGGATTGCGCTTGAGTTGCTTCGCCAGCTGCATTGCCACATTGCAGGCCCAGTCGCCGTGCGCGGCCTGCTTCGGACGTTCGAGCGCGATGACCGACGCCGGAGACTGCGGCGCCACCTGCGCCAGCGACTGCGTCAGCAAATCGGTCAGATGAGACTTGATTTCAGCGGACAAGGGGGGGAGATGCAAGGAAAAAAAGTTGCGTATTATACCTTGAAGCCGAAGGCGGGCCCTCAGGCAGGATGCCTGTCTTTCCGTCTCAAAACTCGGTCGGATCCACGTCCAGATGCCAGCGCACCGCGCGCTGGGGCAGGGCGTAGAGTTTCGCGCTCCAGGCGGCGAGGTAAGCCTGCAGCGCCTTGCGCGATGCGGACTGCAGCAGCAGCTGCGCGCGCTCGCGCTCGGCCAGCCGCGTCACGCTCATCGCCACCGGATCGTAGAGCGTGAGGCCGGCCGGAGGCGGCCCCGCGAGCGCAGCCGCCTCGCGCAGGAATTTCAGCGCGCTATCGAGTTCCGCGGCTTCGGCGCGCAGCACGGCTTCGTAGACGTAAGGCGGGAATCCGGCCTGCTCGCGCTCGGCGAGCAGCGTGCGCGCGTAGCCGGGATAATCGTGCTGCGCCAGCGCCAGATACAAAGGATGGCGCGGATACTGCGTCTGGATCAGTACTTCGCCGGGCAGGCCGGCGCGCCCGGCGCGCCCGGCGACCTGCACCAGTTGGGCGAACAGGCGCTCCGGCGCGCGATAGTCCGCGGAATACAGCGCGCTGTCGGCGTTGAGCACGGCGACCAGGGTCAGATTGGGAAAGTCGTGCCCTTTCGCCAGTATCTGGGTGCCGACCAGAATGTCGGCGCGGCCTCCGTGGATCTCGCGCAGCATGCGCGTGAAGCTGTCCTTGTTGCGCGTGCTGTCCCGATCCACGCGCAGCACGCGCGCCTGCGGAAAGCGCGCGGCGAGCGTCGCCTCCAGGCGCTGCGTGCCGCGGCCGAAAGGATGGATGTCGGCATTGCCGCAGCTCGGACAGTGGCGCGGGACGGGCGCGCTCGCGCCGCAATGGTGGCAGCGCATCTGCCGGTCGGCCAGATGCAGCACCATGCGG
>JAKAIH010000381.1 GCA_021825225.1 Pseudomonadota bacterium | reverse complement strand
CCGGACAGTTGACACGCTCATGGGCATCAACTACTATAATTCACTATACAAATTATAAATTCGCTATGCGAATAAACGCAAGCGGATTTTTCGCAGCCCGCGTGATTGCGCGCCGCCTGCGCCGCCAGCGGCGCAAGTGATGCCGGCACGCAAGGAGGAGACGATGCAGCAAACACCGGGCGAGGCCCCTCTCGCCGGCGTCAAGGTGATCGAGGTCGGCGTCGCGATGGCGGGGCCTTTCTGCGGCATGACGCTCGCGGACTACGGCGCCGACGTGATCAAGGTCGAACGTGTAGGCGAGGGCGACGAGACGCGCCACTGGCCTCCCTATTTTCCGGGCGAGGTCGGCTATTACTTCGCCGCGGCCAACCGCAACAAGCGCAGCCTGTCGATCGACCTGAAGCAGCCCGAGGGGGTCGACATCCTGCGCCAGCTCGCACGCGGCGCCGACGTGCTCATAGACAATTTCCGCGTCGGCGCACTCGACGCCCTCGGCATCGGCTATGAAGCGCTGCACGCAATCAACCCGCGCCTCATCTACTGCGGCATCAGCGGCTTCGGGCCGACCGGTCCGCGCAGGCACGATCGCGCCAACGACATTTTCATGCAGGCGTTTACCGGCAACATGAGCATCACCGGCGAGGAGGGCCGCGGGCCGGTGAAAGCCGGCATTTCGCTCGCGGACCTGGGTGGCGGCATGTTCGGCGTGATCGGGGTGTTGCTGGCGCTGCAGGCGCGCGCGAAGAGCGGCGTTGGCCAGCGCGTGGACACCTCGCTGATGGAAGGCCAGCTGGCAATGCTCTCCTACCACCTCACATCGTATTTCGCGACCGGCCGGGCGCCGGTGCGGCGCGGAGCGTCCTCGCAACTGTCGGTGCCGTACCAGGCGTTCCAGGCAAAGGACGACTGGGTCGTGGTCGCCGCGTTTACACAACGCATGTGGCAAGGGGTGTGCCGCGCGATCGGGCGGCCGCAGTGGATGGATGACGAGCGCTTTGCCAGCGCCAATCTGCGCGCGGCCAATCGCGGCATCCTGATTCCCATGCTGTCCGAGGTGTTCGCGACGCGCACGGTCGAGGAGTGGGTCAAGCAGCTGTCCGCCGAGGGCGTGCCCTGCACTTCGGTCAATTCCATCGACAAGGTGGTCAAGGATGAGCAGGTGGCCGCGCGCGACATGATCGTCGAGATCGAGCATCCGACCGCGGGCACGATCCGCATGGCGGGGCTGCCGGTGAAGCTCTCGGCCAACCCCGGCAGCATCAGGCGCCACGCGCCGCTGCTGGGCGAGCATTCGGCCGAAGTGCTGCGCGAACTCGGGCATACGGACGAGGGCATCCGCGCGCTGTGCGCAAAAGGGATCATCGGTACGTCCGCCTGAGAGCAGGCGGGTGCGAAGGGAGGATGCATGGCTTTGCTGACTGAAGCATTGAAGAAATACATCGGCATGCAATCGGAGACCGAGATTGCATGCGACCCGGTCGAGCGCGGCGCGGTGCGCCGCTACGCGCAGGCGATCATGGATGAGGATCCGCTGTTTGCCGAGGATTGCCCGAACAATGCGCGCTTCGGCGGGCCGGTGGCGCCGCCGCTGTTCCCGACACACATGTTCCGCCGCGCGTTTGGCGCTCCCGACCCGATCCAGCTGCGCGCGCGCGACGCGGAGTTCGACGGCCTCGGCGCCACTTCCGCGCAAGGCCTGCCCGAGCTCGTGCCGATCAAGCATCTCGCCTTGCTCAATGGCGGCTCTGAAATCGAGTTTTTCCGCTACGCCAGGCATGGCGAAACCGTGCGGCTGCGCTCGCGCTATGCCGACATCGTGGAAAAGGAAACGAGCAAGGGGCCGATGCTCTTTGTGACCATAGAAACGGAATACCGCAACGGCGCGGACGAGCTGCTGATGAAAGTCCGTCGCACTCTGATCAGGAGATGAGCCATGGCCATGGGTAGTCCCCGTTATTTCGAGGATTGCGAGATCGGCGCCGCACTGCCGCTGCTGGAGAAAGGGCCGCTTACGACTACGCATCTGATGCGCTGGTCGGCTGCGATGGAGAACTGGCACAAGATCCACTACGACAAGCCGTTCGCGATCGAGCACGACAAGCTGCCCGGGCTGCTCGTGAACGGTTCGCTGAAGCAGCAGTTCATCCTGCAGCTGCTCAAGGACTGGGTCGGACCCGCCGGGTGGGTATGGAAAGTGAGCTTCCAGTTCCGCGCGATGAATCTGGTCGGCGAGACTCTCTCCATCTGGGGCAAGGTGGCGGATAAGCGCGCAGGCCCGGGCTACGGTCTGGTGGAAATCGATCTGGGCATCACCAACGGCGAAGGCAAGGAGTCGACGCCGGGCAAGGCGACGCTCGCCCTGCCGCATCGCGGTGGCACGCCGGTTCCCTATCCTTTCGTTCCGCCGCAAGCCTGAACCCATAGTATCCGTCCTCCCTCAACAGCCTACGGAGCGCACGCATGTCCGACCTACCGAAATCAGTTCGCATCAATGAAGAAGGCCCGCGCGAGGGCTTCCAGTTCGAGAAAGGCGCGATCCCGACGGCGCGCAAAATCGAGCTGATCGATTCGCTGTCGAAGACCGGCTTGAAGCAGATCCAGACCGTATCCTTCGTGCCGCCGAAGAACGTGCCCGGAATGGCCGACGCGGACGAGGTGGTCAAAGGCTTCACCCGCTCGCCCGGCGTGCGCTATACGGGATTATGGCTGAACGACCAGGGCTTGAAGCGCGCGCTCGCGACCGGCAAGCTCGACGTCACCGGCACGCTTTCGCTCACCGCCTCGGAGAAATTCCTGCTGCGCAACCAGAAGCGCACGCTCAAGGAGAACCTCGCAGCGCAGCATGCGATGGTCAAGATGTATAAGGAAAACGGCGTGCCGGTCGAGCGCGCCGGGCTGATGGCGGCGTTCGGCTGCAACTTCGAGGGCGACATCCCGGTTCAGCACATTGTCGCCATGGTGCAGCAAATGCTCGACATCGGCGCGCAGTACCAGCTCGATCTCAAGGTGGTATCGCTCGCCGATACCATGGCCTGGGCCACGCCGCTGTCGATCAAGCGCGTGGTGGGCGCGGTGCGCGACAAATTTCCGGACCTGCAGATTTCGCTGCACCTGCACGACACGCGCGGCATGGGCATCGCCAACGCCTACGCCGGCATGGAGATGGGGGTCGCGATCTACGACGCGGCGGTGGCAGGGCTGGGCGGGTGCCCGTTCGCCGCGCATCGCGGCGCGGCCGGCAACGTGTGCACCGAAGATCTGGTTTTCATGTGCCGGGAAATGGGCATCGACACCGGCATCGATCTGGAAAAACTGATCGAGTCGGCGCTGCTTGCCGAGGAGGTCGTTGGGCATCCGCTGCCCGGCTGCGTGATGAAGGGCGGCACCCTGGACCGCCTGCGCCAGAAGATTCGCGAAGCGGCTTGAATTCCATGCGTTGCAGACGAAACGGAGCACAGACATGCCTGTAGCACTGACCCGCGGTCTGGGCCAATTCGTTGCCGGATTGCGCTTTGGCGAAATTCCGCCGGCCGCGATTCCTTTCGCCCACACGGGGTTCGCCGATTGCATCGGCGTGATGATCGCCGGCGCGGGCGAGCCGGCGCCGCAACTGGTGCGCGCAATGCTCGCGCCGGCCGGCGGGGAAGCCACATTGCTGTTCGGTGCGGGGCGCGCCTCGGCGCCGGAAGCGGCGTGGATCAACGGCACCGCTGAGATC
>JAKAIH010000380.1 GCA_021825225.1 Pseudomonadota bacterium | reverse complement strand
TGTGGCCGAGAACGTGGGCTTCGGCCTGAAGGTGCGCAAGGTCGCGGGCGCCGAGATCGACCGCCGCGTGCGCGAGATCCTCGAGGTGGTACAGTTGGCCGCGCTGCGCGACCGCTACCCGGCCGAACTCTCGGGCGGGCAGCAGCAGCGCGTGGCGCTCGCGCGCTCCATCGTGGTGAAACCCGCCGTGCTGCTGCTCGACGAGCCGCTGTCGAACCTGGACGCGAACCTGCGCGAGGAAATGCGCTTCGAAATCCGCCGGCTGCACGACGAGTTCAAGATCACCACGGTGTACGTGACTCATGATCAAACCGAGGCGATGGTCACATCGGACCGCATCGCGGTGATGAACCAGGGCCGCATCGAGCAGGTGGACGCGCCCTATGCGCTGTACGGCCGTCCGCAGACCCGGTTCGTGGCCGGCTTCATCGGGCGCACCAATTTCCTCGAAGGCAAGGCGAACGGCGAGTCCGTGCATTTCGGCGGCTTCGCGGTGCCGAAGCAGGTGCTGCAGGCCGAGGGCGGTCTGCCCGAGGACGTGCTGGTCTCCATCCGCCCGCAGAGCATTCACCTGCAGCAGCAGATGCCGGCCGGTGCCGCAGGCCGCTGCGCGATGCGCGGCAGCGTGCAGCGCCGGGCCTATCTTGGCGAGTACTGGGACTATTACGTGACCGTCCCGGGCGCGGCGCAGCCGCTGCGCGTGACCACGCGGCCGCAGGACGTGTTCGAGGTGGACGCGCCGGTGTGGATCGAGATCGACACGGCGCAGCTCACGGTAATCCGCTGAGCGCGGGAGCGCCGCTTACAGGAGATGAACGGATGGCGCTGCCGCTAGCAGGCGTAAACGTGCTCGATCTGACCAATGTCATGGCCGGGCCCTACTGCAGCATGGTACTCGGCGACATGGGTGCAGAGGTCGTCAAGATCGAGAGCTTTCCGGAAGGCGACACCTCGCGCCGCTTCGACCCAAAGATCAACGATGAATCCTATTGCTTCGCCGTGCTCAACCGCAACAAGAAAAGCCTTGCCCTCGACATGAAACATCCGCGCGGCAAGGAGATATTCGCGAAGCTCGCTGCGCGCGCCGACATCATCACCGAGAATTTCCGTCCGGGGGTGGTCAGAAAACTCGGCATCGACTACGACGCGGTCAGGCAATTCAATCCCGGCGTCGTCTATGCGTCGATGTCGGGCTTCGGCCAGAGCGGACCCTACGGCAAGAAAGGCGGTTTCGACATCATCGCCCAGGGCATGTCGGGCATCATGATGATGACCGGCTATCCGGGTGGGCGTCCTGCCAAGGTCGGCATCGCGATGAACGATATCGCGAGCGGCGTGACCGCGCTCTACGGCATTCTTGCGGCGTATATCGGCAGGCTGCGCACCGGCCAGGGGCAGTATCTGGAGACCTCCTTGCTCGAAGCCGGGCTCGCGTGGACGCCTTGGGAATTCGGCGCCTATTTCGGAGCGGGCGAGCTGCCGACGGCGACCGGCACGCGCCACAGGCGCGCGGCGCCTTATCAGGCCTACAAGACGCGAGACGCTTATGTAACGGTCGGCGCCGGCAACGACAAGCTGTGGAACAACTTCTGCAACATGGTTTGCGCCAAACCCGAGTGGCTCGCCGATCCGCGCTTTGCCACCGCGGCCGCCCGGCTGAACAACATCGACGCGCTCGAACAGGAAATCGAGGCCGTGCTGACGACGCAGCCGACGGCGTATTGGGTGGAGAAGCTCGATGCGGCCGCCGTGCCTGGCGGACCGGTGTTCGGCTACGCAGAGGTCATGCACGACCCGCATATCAAGGCGCGCAACATGGTGGTGGACATGGAACACCCGATCATCGGCCGCATGAAAACGATCGGCATGCCGATCAAATCGACGGGCGAACTCACCGCGATCCGCGAGCCCGCGCCGTGGCTGGGCCAGCATTCCGCCGAAGTGTTGCGCTCGATCGGCTACGCCGGCGACGACATTGCGGCGCTATTCGCCGCCGGCGTCATCTACGACAAGTATCGCAACAAGGCGCCTGCATCGTGAGCCCGGCGAGGCGGCAGCCTCTTAGCCTCGCTTAAGCACGGCACGCGGACCCGGATCGGCGACAGCGCGGCGCCGCTGCAACAACACAACCACTCCGAGCAGCAGCAACGCGGGGATATACATCCATTCCTGTGCAGGGCGGGGCAGTTCGGTTTCGATTCCGGTGACCATGAAGCCCTGTTCAAAGCCTGCTTTCTCAGCCGGGCTGTGCAGGGACACGGCGGCGATCTGCAGGCCGGCCGGCACGCTCATGATGGTCACACCGGCTTTGGATATCCGCTGCGCAGCGGAGCCCGCGTCGCTGAGCGGCAGCAGCACCGTCTTTTTCAGATCTTTACCTTCAATGGTCGTGCCTTCGATGCGCAGGCGCAAGCCGCCTCCAGGCGCCGTCGCGCTCGCCAATTCCACCAGTTTTTGCGGCGGCGTCAGCCCATATTTCGGGAAGGCGTAATCGAGAAAGAAATCCGGCCGCAGCAGGGTAAACGTGACCAACAGCATCGCCAGCGATTCGTACCAGCGGCTGCGTGTGAGGAACCAGCCCTGGGTCGCCGCCGCGAACACCAGCATTGCGGCAATCGCGGTAGCGATGATCAGCAGCAGATGAGTGTAGGAATGCACCCCGATCAGCAGCAGTTCGGTATTGAAAATGAACATGAACGGCAGGATGCCGGTGCGGATGCTGTACCAGAATGCAGTGATGCCGGTCTTGAGGAAGTCGCCGCGCGATATGGCAGCAGCCGCGAACGAGGCGAGCCCGACCGGCGGGGTTACGTCAGCCATCAGGCCGAAATAGAACACGAACATGTGCACCGCGACCAGCGGCACCACCAGGCCGGACTGCGCGCCGAGTTCGACCACGACCGGCGCCATCAGCGTCGAGACCACGATGTAGCTGGCCGTGGTCGGCATGCCCATGCCGAGTATCAGGCAGATCACGGCCACCAGCATCAGCATCAGAATCAGGTTGCCCGAAGAAATCGATTCGACCAGGTCGGTCATGACCAGGCCGAAGCCGGTAAGGGACACCGTGCCGACTACGATGCCGGCGGCGGCGGTCGCAATGGCGATCCCGATCATGTTGCGCGCGCCGTTACCGAGGCCGTCGACGAGATCCGTCCAGCCTTCGCGCAGGCGCGAAAGCGGCGCGGGATGCCTGCGGAACAAGGCGATCAGCGGTTTTTGCGTGAGCACGATCGCAATGAGCAATGCGGTGGCGTAGAACGCCGACAATCCGGGTGACAGTTGTTCCACCATCAGCACCCAGATCAGGAGCACCACCGGCAGCAGGTAATGCAGACCGGCGAGCAGCGTCTCCTTCAGCGCCGGCAACTCGATCACGTCGGCGTCCGGATCGTCGACGACCAGGTCGGGCTCGGCCGCGACAATGCGCAGCAGGGCGACGTAGACAATGGCGATCAAGCCGAGCACGATCCAGATCGCGCCAGAGCCTGCGATGCCTTTGATCCAGCCCAGGCCGTAGTAGACGACATTGGCCAGGATCACCATGGCGCACAGCGTCATCAGTACACCGGCCAGGCGTCCCAGCGTCGATGTGCCGGGCCGCCGCGGCAGGCCGTGGATGCCGGCCTTGCAGGCTTCGAGATGCACGATATAGAACAGCGCAATGTACGAAATCACCGCCGGCAGGGCGGCATTCTTGCAGATCTCGGCGTAGGACAC
>JAKAIH010000379.1 GCA_021825225.1 Pseudomonadota bacterium | reverse complement strand
CAACGAGAGCTCGAAGAAGATCGTGGACATCATCGGAGTGATCGACGGCATCGCGTTCCAGACCAACATCCTGGCGTTGAACGCTGCGGTGGAAGCGGCCAGGGCGGGCGAGCAGGGCCGGGGCTTCGCGGTGGTGGCGAGCGAGGTGAGGAACCTGGCGCAAAGGAGCGCGGCGGCGGCCAAGGAGATCAAGGCGCTGATCGGGGACTCGGTGGACAAGGTGGGCGCGGGCACCAAGCTGGTGGATGAAGCCGGGAAAACGATGGAAGAGATCGTGGCCTCGGTGAAGCGGGTGACCGACATCATGAGCGAGATCGCGGCGGCCTCGCAGGAACAAAGCGCCGGGATCGAGCAGGTGAACCAGGCGATCACGCAGATGGAAGAGGTGACGCAGCAGAACGCGGCGCTGGTGGAGCAGGAGGCGGCGGCAACGGGGAGCCTGGAGCAGCAGGCGCGCGGCGTTGCCGCAGCGGTCGGCACGTTCAGGTTGACGCGAACCTCCGCAGGGCTCGAGGCGAACTTCGATTTTGAAAGCGCAACGCAGGCTCACGTAAATTGGAAGCATAAGCTGGTCGATTATGTCGGCGGCAAGGGCGAAAAACTGGACCAGGCGGTGGTAGCGAAAGACAATCGCTGCGCGCTGGGGGAATGGATCTACGGCCATGGCAAGACATATGCCGGCAGCGACGAATACCGGTCGCTGCAGTCCGTACACGCCGATTTTCACCGTTGTACGGGCGAAGTGGTCCGCCTTGCCGACGGCGGACAAAAGGAAGCGGCGCGGCAGCTGCTCGACGGCGAATTCGAGGCGAAGTCGAAACAAACCGTCAGCCGTATCTACGCCCTGTGCAAGGTGGTGGAAGGTCGCCAGAAGGCCGGGAAACCGGCAGCGTCGAGGCGCACCGGATCGCCGGCAGCGGGCAAGCCGGTGACGGTGGGCGCGCGTCCGCAGGCGAGGGCGATGGCCAAGGCGGTGCGCACCGCGGGTGGCCGGGACGAATGGACGGAATTCTGATGCGCGCGGTCTTGGTGCGAAAGCTGCACGGGACGAGGCTTGTCGTCAGCCGCGCCGCGCGCGCTCCGGCCCGGCAGGCGTAGCCGGGGCGCTGAAATGATGCAAGCGAGCGACATGGCGGCACGCTTAAGCGAAGACCGGCGCGAGTTCGAATTCAGCGCCGCGGATTTCGAGCGCATACGCAAGCTGATCTACGGCCGGGCCGGAATATCGCTCAGCCCGAGCAAACAGGAGATGGTCTACAGCCGGCTCGGGCGGCGCCTGCGCAGCCTCGGCCTGTCGGACTTCAAGGACTATCTGGCCCTGCTGGAGCAGGGGGATGCCGCCGAGTGGGAAGCCTTCACCAACTCGCTTACCACCAACCTCACCGCGTTTTTTCGCGAGGAGCACCATTTCCCGGTCCTGGCCGAGTTGCTCCGGCATCATGGCGGCAGCGGCCAGATCGCGCTCTGGTGCTCGGCCGCGTCGAGCGGCGAAGAGCCGTATTCGATGGCGATGACGGCGATCGAGGCGTTCGGCACGCTCAAGCCGCCGGTGCGGATTCTCGCCACCGATATCGACACCGCCGTCCTGGACAAGGCGCAGCAGGGCGTCTATGCGATGGAGCGGCTGGAGAAAATGCCGCAGGAGCGCATCCGGCGCTTCTTTCTGCGCGGCCAGGGACAGAACGCGGGCAAGGCGCGGGTGCGCGACGAACTGCGCGCGCTGATCGAGTTCCGCCAGCTCAACCTGCTCGATGCAAGCTGGCAGATACGCGGGCCGTTCCACGCCATTTTCTGCCGCAATGTGATGATCTATTTCGACAAGCCGACGCAGTACGAAATCCTGCGCAAATTCGTCCCCTTGCTGCACACCGACGGCCTGCTGTTCGCGGGGCATTCGGAGAGCTTCCACCACGCTGCCGACCTGTTCCGGCCGCGCGGAAAGACGGTTTACGAACTCGCCGGCCGCGGCCGCGCGAGGATTGCCTGAGTCAGGCACCGCCATGCTCGCGCCCAATGTCTACTACGACGGCCACTTCAAGCTGCATGCGGCCAAGCTCCTGCCGGGGGAATATTACGTCACGGCGCGCGACATGGTGCTGGTCACGGTGCTCGGTTCCTGCGTCACCGCCTGCATTCGCGACAGGCTCTCCGGCATCGGCGGCATGAATCACTTCATGCTGCCCGACGTGCGTCAGGACGAGGACAATCCGGTAAGTCCATCGGCGCGCTATGGGGCTTTCGCCATGGAGATCCTGATCAACAGCCTGATCAGCCTCGGTGCGCAGCGCACGCTGCTCGAAGCCAAGGTGTTCGGCGGTGGCAATGTGCTGCCGGGCATGACCAAACTGAACATCGGCCAGCGCAACGCCGATTTCGCGCTGGAGTTCCTCGACGCGGAGAAGATCCGCGTCGTGGCGCGGGACCTGATCGATGTCTATCCGCGCAAGGTCTATTACTTTCCAAAAAGCGGCAAGGTCCTGGTGAAGAAGTTGCGCAATATCCATAACGACACCATCGCGGAACGCGAATCGCAGTACAGCGCGCGCCTGTCCGCAGAGGAGGTCGCCGGCGATGTCGAATTGTTCGGCTGAGGGCCGCGATGCACGCCGGTGAAGCCATGCTAAGACCGCTCCGGCTGTCCATCCGCGCCCGGCTGATTCTGCTGGTGCTTGCCATGGTGCTGCCTGCCGCCGGCCTGGTTTCCTGGCTGATCGTGGCGGAGTCCGCGAAGGCGCGCGATGCCGCCTATGCCCGGGTGCAGACCATCGCCGAGGACCGGGCGGACGATCTGGGCAAGTACCTGCAGGATCACGAGGCGGTTCTGGAGCGGCTCGCCGCGCGGCCGCTGGTGCGCGCGCTGAATCCGAAGCGCTGCGATCCGATCATAGGCGAGTACGTATACCTGTATCCGGAATTCACCACGCTGGTGGTGCGCGACCTGGGCGGGAACCTGGTCTGCTCGTTTATGTTGTATGCCGCGCCGCAACTGCAGAGGGGAAAATTCCCCTGGTTCGAGGAAGGGGTGCGCAGCGGACAATTCACCGTCGGCGATGCCTACCTGGGCTATCAGACCGGGCGCTGGGTGTCGGTGCTGACCTACCCGGTACGCGACCTGCGCGGCCGGATCGCGGGCCTGATGATCCAGCCGCTTGACCTGCGCGGGTTGCGTCCGCGTCTGCTCAAGGGCGTCCCGGAAAGCGCGGTGCTGGCAGTGGTCGACCGCCGCGGCAAGCTGCTGCTGCATTCGGGCGGACACGCGGACTGGGGCGGGCAAGCCGCTGCGGCAGGCATCGCCGACGCGCCGGCCCGGGCCGGAGGCTTGCGTTCCGTCCGCGATGCGGACGGGATGCGGCGCCTGTACGCCTACGTCGCCGTTCCAGGCACTGGCTGGCATGTTTTCGCCGGGCTGCCGGAGAAGGACGTTTTGGCCGACTATCGCGCCTGGCTGGCGCGCAGCATCGGCCTGGGCGTGGCCATACTGCTGCTGGTGCTGCTGCTCGCGCTGCATCTGAGTTCGGTGATCGCCAAGCCCATACGCGCATTGGTGCGCACCTGCGCGAGGGTCGCCGACGGCGACACGGCGGCGCGCGCGCAGCTTGCCGGTCCGCCCGAAATCGAGTCGGTGGCGCGCCAGTTCAATCGCATGCTGGATGTGCGCGTGGGCGCCGAGGAGGCGCTGCGGGCGAGCGAGGAGCGGCTGCACGGCATCGTGCATATGGCGGTCG
>JAKAIH010000378.1 GCA_021825225.1 Pseudomonadota bacterium | reverse complement strand
GTGTACGCATTCCTCGACCCAGGGGAACCGCGTACGCCGGGGTATAATTGCGCAATTCTGACAAAAAAGCCAATCATGGAAGCCGAAAAACTCAACGCCCTCGCCAACAGCCTCGCCGACCTTGGCGCGCGCGCCAGGGAAATGCGGAGGTATCTTTGACTTCGACACGAAGCAGGCACGACTGACCGAAGTCGGGAGACAACTGGAAGAGCCGAACGTCTGGAGCGACGCCAAGCGCGCGCAGGAACTCGGCCGCGAAAAGAAAATTCTGGACGGCATCGTCGGCAACCTGCTGCTGCTCGACAGCCAGTTGCGCGACGCCGGCGAGCTGTTCGAGATGGCGCGCGCCGAAGGCGACGATGCCACGCTGCTCGCCGTGGCCGGGGATCTTGCCGCGGCGGAGAAGCTGGTCGCGGACATGGAATTCCGCCGCATGTTCTCCGGCGCGCTGGACCCCGCCAACTGCTTTCTCGACATCCAGTCCGGCTCGGGCGGAACCGAAGCGCAGGATTGGGCGGCGATGCTCGAGCGCATGTATCTCAAATATTGCGAGCGCAGCGGCTTCGGCGTCGAAGTGCTGGAAGAGTCCGAAGGCGAGGTCGCGGGAATCAAAAGCGCGACTATCAAGGTTACGGGCGAATACGCCTACGGCCGTTTGCGCACCGAGACCGGCATCCACCGCCTGGTGCGCAAGTCCCCCTTCGATTCCGGCAACCGGCGCCACACCTCGTTCGCCAGCGTATTCGCCTACCCCGAGGTGGACGACACCATAGAGGTGGAAATCAATCCCGCGGATCTGCGCATCGATACCTATCGCGCCTCCGGTGCCGGCGGCCAGCACATCAACAAGACCGACTCGGCGGTGCGCATCACCCACCTGCCGACGAACATCGTGGTGCAATGCCAGAACGACCGCTCGCAGCACAGGAACCGCGCCGAGGCGATGGCCATGCTGAAATCGCGCCTGTACGAACAGGAACTGCGCAAACGCCAGGACGAACAGCAAAAGCTCGAGGACTCCAAGACCGACATCGGCTGGGGGCACCAGATCCGCTCCTACGTGCTCGACCAGTCGCGCATCAAGGACTTGCGCACCGGCGTCGAGACCGGCAATACCCAGTCGGTGCTGGACGGCGACCTCGACCTGTTCATCGAGGCGAGTTTGAAGAAAGGCGTATAGAAAGCGCGCCGAAGCAGGCGCGGAACAACACCAACCATACGAGAAACACCATGGCTGAAGAAAAGCAGCAAGCCGTCCTGGACGAAAACCAGATCATCGCCGAGCGCCGCGCCAAGCTGGCGGATCTGCGCAAGCAGGGCAATCCATTTCCCAACGACTTCGGCCGCAAGGAACTGGCTGCAGACCTGCACGCGGCGCATGGCGCCAAATCGAACGAAGAACTCGAGGCCAAGCCGATAGAGGTGGCGATTGCCGGGCGCATGCTGTTCAAGCGCGTGATGGGCAAGGCGAGCTTCGCCAGCATCCAGGACATGAGCGGGCGCATGCAGCTCTACATCAGCAACGACCGTACCGGCGCTGCGGTGCACGACGCGTTCAAGCACTGGGATCTGGGCGACATCCTCGCCGCAGAGGGCCCCTTGTTCAAGACCAAGACCGGCGAGCTGTCGGTGCAGGTAAGGCGGCTGCGCCTGCTGACCAAGTCGCTGCGGCCGCTGCCGGAAAAGTTTCACGGCCTCACCGACCAGGAGCAGCGCTATCGCCAGCGTTACGTCGACCTGATCACCAACCCGGAAGCGCGCAAGGTGTTCAGCCTGCGCAGCCGGATGATCCAGGCGATCCGCGCGTTCATGGTGGGCAAGGGCTACCTCGAGGTCGAGACGCCGATGATGCATCCGATCCCGGGCGGGGCCGCGGCGAAGCCGTTCGAAACGCACCACAATGCGCTCGACATGCAGCTGTTCCTGCGCATCGCGCCCGAGCTGTACCTGAAGCGCCTGGTCGTGGGCGGTTACGAAAAAGTGTTCGAGATCAACCGCAATTTCAGGAACGAGGGCATCTCCACCCGGCACAACCCTGAATTCACCATGATCGAGTTCTACGAGGCTTATCGCGATTACCGCTACCTCATGGACTATACGGAAGAGCTATTGCGCACGGTGGCGCTGGAGGTGCTGGGCAGCACCACCCTGCCCTATGGCGAGCACACGATCGACCTGGGCAAACCGTTCGAACGGCTGACCGTGGTCGAGGCGATCTGCAAATATCACCCGCACATCAGCGCCGCCGAACTCGATGACCGCGACTACCTCACGCACGCGTTGAAAAAGCTGGGCGTCGACGTATCGCGCGCGCACGGCCTGGGTTCCCTGCAACTCATGCTGTTCGACGAAACCACCGAAACCCAGTTGATCCAGCCGACTTTCATCGTCGACTATCCGGCCGAGGTGTCGCCGCTGGCGCGCCGCAACGACGCGAACCCGGAGATCACCGACCGCTTCGAGCTGTACATCACCGGGCGGGAAATGGCCAACGGCTTCTCCGAACTGAACGACCCCGAGGATCAGGCGGCGCGCTTCGCCGAGCAGGCAAAACAGAAGGAAGCGGGCGACGAAGAAGCCATGTATTACGACGCCGATTACATTCGCGCGCTGGAGTACGGCCTGCCGCCCACTGCGGGCGAGGGCATAGGCATAGACCGGCTGGTCATGCTGTTCACCAACAGCGCGAGCATCCGCGACGTGATCCTGTTCCCGCATATGCGGCCGGAGTAGCCGCCGGCAGCCGTGCCGGTAACAAATAGACACAATTGCTCACAACTTCCACGGCGCTGTGCTGTCAACATAGGCTGCGTGGATGCGTTGTTTGCAGTGCGCATCCGACAACATGGAGGCAGACATGGAAATCACCCAAGAAAAGAGCATGCACCCGCTGATCGCGATCGCGGCGGTTTCGGTTACCCTGTTCAGCCTGGTAGGCATAGGCGCCATCACCGGCCTGATCCCGACCAGCCATAGCCAGACGGCGCAGGTCCAGGCCGCGGCCCCCGTAGAAGCACCGGCGAAGGTGGCCGAAACCGCTCAAATAGCCGAAGCGGCCCCTGCCGCTACCGCGCCTGTGAGGGCGCCCAAGCCTGTCGCGCACAAAGTTGCGGCAAAGCACGTCAAGCCCGTAGCGCACGTGGCGCACCCCGCAGAGGAGCCCGTAAGGGTGGCCAAGGCCGACCTGCCGTCCATGGTCGCGCAGACGCCTCCGCCGCCGCCGACCCAGCCCGCGCCGTACATCGAGCCGGTGAAGCCTGCCTGCCACGACTGCGGCGTGATCGAGTCGGTACGCGAAGTCGAGAAGCCGGGTCAAGCCACCGGATCCGGCGCCGCCATCGGCGGCATCGCCGGCGGCATACTCGGCAACCAGACCGGCCGCGGCCACGGCAGGGACGTCATGACCGTGCTCGGCGCGATCGGCGGCGCCATCGCCGGACACGAGATAGAGAAAAACACGAAGAAGGTGAAGAGCTACGAAATCGGCATCCGCTTCGACGACGGCTCGACCCAATTGATCACCCAGGACACCCCGCCGGCTTGGCGCTCTGGCGACAGGATCAGGCTGGTGAACGGCGTCATCACCGCCAACAACGGCTAGCGACAGCTAGCGCCAGCGCGTCGCAAGCGCGAGCAGCGGGACTCCGGCTGCGAGCACCCCCACGCCGACCAGCGCACCCAGGCGCGTATAAGCCAGGCTCGAATACAGCAGCCAGGCGCTGCTG
>JAKAIH010000377.1 GCA_021825225.1 Pseudomonadota bacterium | reverse complement strand
CTTCAGTTCGCCGGCGGCCGGCTTCGAGGCACCGCTGGAAATGCTTTCGGCCTGCCACGGCCGCGTCGAGCGCCAGTGCGAGACCCTGTTGCGGCTGGTGCCGCATCTGGCCGCGAACGGGCCGGACCAGGCCGCGCGCGAAGCCGCGCAAAACGTGATGCGCTATTTCGACACCTCGGCCCGTCATCATCATGCCGATGAAGAGCACGACCTTTTCCCGGCGCTGCTGCAGTCGGCGCCGCCGGCCGAGCTTGCCGCTCTGCGCGCACTGATCGATGCGCTGCAGGCGCAGCACCGCAAGCTGGAGCAAGCCTGGAATGCGCTGCGCCGCACGCTCGAGGGCGTATCGGAGGGAACGGCGCGCGAACTGGATACGGCCGAGGTCGGACGCCTGGTCGAACTCTACCGCAGCCACATCGCGCGCGAAGAAGCGGAACTGCTGCCGCTGGCGGCGCGCATCCTGCCAGCTGCGCAACTGGACGGCGTCGGCCGCGCGATGCGTCTGCGGCGCGGAATCAAGGAAATCTAGCCATGCCCAGACAGGTCGTGGCATTCACCACCGACAAGCGCTTCGTGCGCCGCGCGCGCGAACTCAGGACCATCGAGGCGATGGTGCGCCTGTACTGCCGCGGGCATGATCATCCGCAACGCAAGCCGCTGTGTACGGACTGCGCCGAATTGTTCGAGTACGCCACGCGCCGTCTGGAGCGCTGCGTGTTCGGCGACGCCAAGCCCACCTGCGCCAACTGCACCGTCCACTGCTACAGCGCGCAGATGCGCGAGCAGATCAGGGTAGTGATGCAATGGGCCGGCCCGCGCATGCTGTTGCGCCACCCGATACTCAGCATCTTCCACGTGCTCTACGGCCGCCGGCCGGCGCCGACGCTGCCGGGCAAGCCGCCCAAGCGCGCCGAATAGGCTGCGCTCAGCCGCGCTTGCGGTGAAACTGCGGATAGAGCTGCGCCACTACTTCCCCGTCGGTGGCCCAGGCCTTGCAGCCGTCGACGAAATGCGGACGCTCGGTCTGGTAGTCCGGATCGGGCTCGGGCGCCGGCTGGCCGTCCTCGGGCCAGCTGCCCAGGGTCTGAAACGCGACCGTGGCAGCCGGCAGCAGCAGCTCGCGCAGATGGGTGCAGCCTTTCACTCCGCCGACGCATTCCTGCACCGCGCGCCGCCAGCCCGCGCCGATCTTCCTGCCGATCAGCCCCTTGAACGCGGGCAAGGCGCTGCTGCAGGGCCCGTACGGAACCGCCAGCATGGCCACTGCGATGTCGCGCACCACCATGTGGTCGTCTATGGTCAGGCGCAGCGCCATGTCGTGCACCGGCTCGCCCGGCGCGCGCAGGCCGCGAAACGGCTCGCGGTAGGCGAAGGGCTTGGTGTCGACGATGCGCGCCTCGATATCCCACAGTCCGTCCTCGCGCTGGTAGCCCTCGCAGCTGATGCTGCGCGTGTGTTTGTGGCGGCGCGGAGCTGGTGGCGATAATTCCATGGTCGTATTCCTTTGCTCCATACGTGGTGACTTAAATGGCGTTCTCGTAACTGCAATATTGCGATTTTGCGCGGACGAAGAACCGTCCGCGCGGATCACCGATTGTGCGCGGAGGTGAAGCGTGTCCGCGCACAATCGGCGATCTTGAATGAAGACAAACCCAAGCCCACCGGGTTTTCAACCATAACCGTGTTTTCCGCGCGGACACGCTTCACCTCCGCGCGGAAAACACGGTTGGCGCGCGCGAGCGCGCAACGGCTGCGCTTGGCATGCGATGCCATTTGACACGCCGTTTCATCCGACCTTCCTGATATCCCCTTCCGGCGTCACCACGCCGAACACCGATTTCCTCAGTTCGGTCAGCTGGTCGCGCGCCTGCGCCGCCTTTTCGAATTCGAGGTTGCGCGCATGGTCGAGCATCTGTTTTTCCAGGCGCTTGATCTCGCGCGCGAGCTGCTTCTCGCTCATGCGTTCGTAGCGCGCCTGGTCCTGTGCCGCTTTCAGCTCGAACTGCGCCTGGTCGCGGTCGTAGAAACCTTCGATGATGTCCTTGATGCGCTTGGTGATGCCCACCGGGGTGATGCCGCGCTCCGCGTTGTAGGCGACCTGCTTCGCGCGCCGGCGCTCGGTCTCGCCGATCGCGCGCTTCATCGATTCGGTGATGCGGTCGGCATAGAGTATCGCCGCGCCGTTGAGGTGGCGCGCGGCGCGGCCCATGGTCTGGATCAGCGAGCGCTCCGAGCGCAGGAAGCCTTCCTTGTCGGCGTCGAGGATCGCCACCAGGGACACCTCGGGCAGGTCCAGGCCCTCGCGCAGCAGGTTGATGCCCACCAGCACGTCGAACTTGCCCAGGCGCAGGTCGCGGATGATCTCCACCCGCTCCACCGTCTCCACCTCCGAATGCAGGTAGCGCACCTTGATGCCGTGCTCGCCCAGGTACTCGGTCAGGTCTTCGGCCATTTTCTTGGTGAGCGTGGTCACCAGCACGCGCTCCTTCTGCGCCACGCGCAGGCTGATCTCCGACAGCAGATCGTCCACCTGGGTCGAGGCCGGGCGCACTTCGACCGCCGGGTCGACCAGGCCGGTGGGCCGCACCAGCTGCTCCACCACCTGCCCGGAATGCGTGCGCTCGTATTCGGCCGGCGTCGCCGAGCAGAAGAAAGTCTGCTTCATCATGCGCTCGAATTCGTCGAAGCGCAGCGGCCGGTTGTCCAGCGCCGAGGGCAGTCGAAAGCCGTAATCGACCAGATTCTCCTTGCGCGAGCGGTCGCCCTTGTACATGCCGCCGATCTGTCCGATGGTGACGTGGCTCTCGTCGATGATCATGAGCGCATCGCGCGGCAGGTAGTCGATCAGCGTCGGCGGCGGCTCGCCTGCCTTGCGCCCCGACAGGTGGCGCGAGTAGTTCTCGATGCCCTTGCAAAAGCCCATCTCGTTGAGCATTTCCAGGTCGAAGCGCGTGCGCTGCTCGATGCGCTGCGCCTCGACCAGCTTGTTCGTGCCGACGAAATAGTCGATGCGCTCGCGCAGCTCGATCTTGATCGCCTCGATCGCGCGCAGCGTGGTCTCGCGCGGGGTGACGTAATGGCTGGACGGATAGACGGTGAAGCGCGGCACGCGCTGCTGCACGCGGCCGGTGAGCGGGTCGAAAATCGACAGCGTCTCGATCTCGTCCTCGTTGAGGCTGATGCGGATCGCGGTCTCGGAGTGCTCCGCCGGAAACACGTCGAGCACGTCGCCGCGCACGCGGAATGTGCCGCGCGCGAACTCGAATTCATTGCGCTCGTACTGCATCGCCGTCAGGCGCGCGATGATGTCGCGCTGCGCCAGCTTCTCGCGCTCGCGCAGGTGCAGGATCATGCCGTGATAGTCGACCGGATCGCCGATGCCGTAGATGCACGATACGGTGGCGACGATGATGGTGTCCTTGCGCTCGAGCAGCGACTTGGTTGCCGACAGGCGCATCTGCTCGATGTGCTCGTTGATGCTCGAGTCCTTCTCGATGAACAGGTCGCGCGAGGGCACGTAGGCCTCGGGCTGGTAATAGTCGTAATAGGAGACGAAATACTCGACCGCGTTCTCGGGAAAGAACTCGCGCATCTCCGAATACAGCTGCGCCGCCAGCGTCTTGTTCGGCGCGATCACCAGCGCCGGCCGGCCCAGGCGCGCGATCACGTTGGCCATGGTGTAGGTCTTGCCCGAGCCGGTCACGCCGAGCAAGGTCTGGAACGCGAGC
>JAKAIH010000376.1:3174-3729 GCA_021825225.1 Pseudomonadota bacterium | reverse complement strand
GTCCCTTCTGTAGGATTCGATTGAAAAGGGGCCCTCAGAATTACCGAAATGGCCCCCGATAGGCGATCGGATGTCGCCGCTACAGCTTACACGCGTTCGAATATTCCGGCAGCCCCCATGTCCGCAACGCGGCACATGGTAACCGTGCCGTAATTGAGGTTTTTGCGCCGCAGCGCGGATCCCTAAGCGCTGTGCGCGCGGTGATACACTGCACGAGCACAAGAACAGCAAACGAGATCACGATGGAACAACTCAATCACCTGAGCGCCGCCGAAGCCGCGCGACGCATCGCCGCAGGCCGGCTCAAGTCCGAAGACCTCGTGCGCGCCTGTCTGGACCGAATCGAGTCGCGCGACGCCGAAGTGCAGGCCTGGGTCGGGTTCGATCCCGAGCGCGCGATCGCCCAGGCGCGCGCAGCCGATCGGCACCGCGACGCCGGGCCGCTCGCCGGCGTACCGCTCGGCGTAAAGGATGTGATCGACACCGCGGACCTGCCGACGCAGTGCAACTCGCCCATCTACAATGGCTGCCAGCCGCTTGCCGATGCGGCCTGCG
>JAKAIH010000376.1:0-3164 GCA_021825225.1 Pseudomonadota bacterium | reverse complement strand
GCGCGCCGCGCGGGCGGCATCATCCTCGGCAAGACGGTCACGACCGAGTTCGCCTCGCGCTCGCCGGGTGCGACGCGCAACCCGCACAATCTCGAATACTCGCCCGGCGGCTCTTCCAGCGGATCGGGCGCGGCGGTCGCAGACTTCATGGTTCCGTTCGCATTGGGCACCCAGACCGGCGGCTCGGTCATCCGCCCCGCCGCCTACTGCGGCATCGTCGGCTACAAACCGAGCTTCGGCACGATCAACTGCGCCGGAATGAAGCACCTCGCCGAATCGCTCGACACGATAGGGGTGCTGGCGCGAACGGTCGAAGACTGCGCGCTGCTGGTGCACGCCCTGTCCGGCCGCAGCATTCCCGATTTCGCGGGCAAGCTTCCGCTTGCGCCGCGCATCGGCTTCTGCCGCACCCCGCGCTGGCATGAAGCTTCGCCTGCCACTCAGACATTGCTCGAAAACACCGCCGCCGCGCTCGCCCGCCGCGGCGCGGCCCTGCGCGAGCTCGTGCTGCCGGAGGACTTCGCGCGCATCTACGACGACCAGCTGCTGATCATGAACTACGAAGCGGCGCGGGCGCTCGCCTGGGAGTATCGGCATCACGCCGATCTGCTCAGCGAGCACTTGCGCAAGACGGTAGAGGAATACGGCGCCATGCCGCGGGCACCCTACGCCGATGCGCTGCGCAACGCACGCGACTGCCGCGCACGGCTGCCGCAGGTTTTTGCGGAAGTGGATGTGCTGCTCACACCGAGCGCCCCGGATGAAGCGCCGAAAGGCATCGCCAGCACCGGCAATTCCGTTTTCAACCGCAACTGGACGGTGCTCCAGCTGCCGTGCGTGACGATACCGGCCGGCCGCGGTCCGCAGGGTTTACCGCTCGGCGTTCAAATCGTCGGCAATCACGACGCCGACGCGCGCACCCTCGAATGTGCGGAGTGGGTGCGGCAGGCGCTGCGCTAAGGGCGTCTTGCCTATCAACGAACGCTATACTCGTTCGAAAATCCCGGCCGCCCCCATGCCGGTACCGACGCACATGGTCACCATGCCGTACTTGAGGTTTTTGCGCCGCAGCGCATGAATGGTGGTGGCTGAGCGGATCGCTCCGGTCGCACCCAGCGGATGGCCCAGCGCAATCGCACCGCCCATCGGGTTCACCTTGGCCGGATCCAGGCCCAGGTCCTGGATCACCGCGAGCGACTGCGCGGCGAAGGCTTCGTTGAGCTCGAACCAGTCGATCTGATCCTGCGTGATGCCGGCTGCCTTGCAGGCCACTGGAATCGCCTCTTTCGGACCGATGCCCATGATTTCCGGCGGCACGCCTCGCACCGCGAACGAAACGAAGCGCGCGAGCGGCGTCAGATTGAATTGCTTGAGGATTCTTTCGCTGACCAAAATCAGCGCACCCGCGCCGTCGGAAGTCTGCGAGCTGTTGCCGGCGGTGACCGAGCCCTTGGGCGCGAACACCGGCCGCAGCTTCGCCAGCGAAGCGAGGTTGGTATCGGCGCGCGCGCCTTCGTCCGTATCTGCCCTGCGCGTCTTGATGTCGATTTTCCCGCTGGCGAGATCGGGAAAGCGCTCGACGATCTCGACCGGCGTCGTTTCGTCCTTGAACTCGCCCGCCTGTTGCGCCGCGATCGCCTTCTGGTGCGACTTGAGCGAGAACTCGTCCTGCGCTTCGCGCGTAATCTTCCATTGCTGCGCGACTTTTTCCGCGGTCAGGCCCATGCCGTAGGCCATGCCGATATTCTCGTCCTTGAAAATGCCCATGTTCATCGACGGGTGGTAGCCCATCATCGGCACCATCGACATCGACTCCACGCCGGCGGCGATCATCACGTCGGCCTGGCCGACACGGATGCGGTCCGCCGCCATCGCGATCGCAGTGATGCCGGAAGCGCAGTAGCGGTTCACCGTCACACCGCCTACGGTTTTGGGCAAACCGGCCAGCAGCACCGCCATGCGCGCCACGTTGAGGCCCTGCTCCGCTTCCGGAAAGGAACAGCCGACGATCGCATCCTCGATCAGGTTCACATCGAGCCCCGGAACCTGGGATACGGCGGACTGGATCGCACGCACCAGCAGATCGTCCGGACGCACATTCTTGAACATGCCGCGCGGCGCCTTGCCGATGGGTGTCCGGGTCGCGGCAACGATATACGCATCTTGCAATTGTTTGCTCATGTCTATTCTCCTATGAGGGCTTAGTTGCGCACCGGTTTGCCGGTCTGCATCATGCCCATGATGCGTTCCTGGGTCTTGGGATGGTTGAGCAACTCCATGAACGCCTTGCGCTCCAGATCGAGCAGCCACTGCTCGTTCACCAGGCTATTGGCTTCCACTTCGCCACCGCAGACGATCTCCGCGATCATCGCGCCGAGTTTGTAGTCGTGGGCGGAAATGAAGCCGCCGTCGCGCATATTCACCAGCTGCGCCATGATGGTCGCCATGCCGTAGCGCCCGGCGACCGGCACCAGCGCGCGCAGCGGCGGCCGGTAGCCGGCATCGAACAGCGCGCGCGCCTCGACTTTGGCCACATGCAGCAGCTCGTAGGGATTGAACACGATGAGGTCGTCGGCGGCCAGGTAGCCCATTTTCTTCGCCTCCAGCGCGGACTTGGACACGTTCGCCGTGGCGGCATGCATGAAGTAATTCTTCAGGAATTGCAGCAGGTCGTTGCCCTTGGCATCGGCTGCCGCGCGCACTGCCGCTTCCTTCAAGCCGCCGCCCGCAGGAATCAGGCCGACGCCGACTTCGACCAGGCCGATATAGGATTCGATCGACGCGACGCGCTTGGACGCGTGCAGCATGAGTTCGCAGCCGCCGCCGAGCGCCAGCCCAGCGACCGCTGCCACCACCGGCACGTTCGCGTATTTCATCGCCAGATGCGCCTGCTGCAGCTGGGCCACGGCCGGCTCGATCGCTTTGACCCCGCCCGACATGAATAGCGGTAGCATCGCCTGCAAGTCGGCGCCGGCGGAAAACGCGCCGCCTGCCGCCGCATCGGCATTCCACAGCACCAGGCCTTTGTAGTTCGCCTCGGCTTCGGCCAGCGCCTTGGTCAGACCGGCGATCATGCCCGGCCCGATCACGTGCATCTTGGTCTTCGAGGACAGGATCAGGACGTCATCGCCCTGGTGCCAGATGCGCACCGCCTCGTCCTCGAA
>JAKAIH010000375.1 GCA_021825225.1 Pseudomonadota bacterium | reverse complement strand
GCGACTGGATTTCCATGGGCATACCTTCCGATGGCAGCTATGGCATTCCCGAAGGCGTGATCTACGGTCATCCCGTGACCTGCAAGAACGGCGAATTCGAGATCGTCAAAGGCATAGAAATCAGCGGCTTTGCCCGCGCCCGCATGGACGCCACGCTGAAGGAATTGCACGAAGAGCGTGACGGCGTGAAGCACCTGCTGGGCTAAGACCGCGTCGATAGCGAAAACCTGATCCGGAAATAGCATGGCTAGATTCCGGATCAGTTCGGCCCGTTCCAATGCGCGCCCGGCCCGGTGCCGCGCGTGAGCACTCCGCTGCATCCGGCCGCAGCCCTGTTCCAGGGCGAGAAGCACCTCCCCAACATCCCGACCTGCGAGCATTACGCCGGCAGCGAAAAACTGATGCTGCGGGCGCTCGAACTGCAGGACAGTATCGGCCCGGTGTTCGACCTCACCTGCGACTGCGAAGACGGGGCGCAGGCTGGACGCGAACGGGAGCACGCCGAAATGGTCGTGCGTGTGCTCAACAGCCCTGCCAACAAGCGAAAAATGGCCGGCGTGCGCGTGCACGATCCCGCCCATGCGCATTGGAAGCAGGATCTGGACGTCCTCGTCAGCGGCGCCGGCGATCTGCTCTCCCACATCACCCTGCCCAAGGCGACCAGCGCCAAACAGCTGTCCGAGGCGATCATTTACATCCAGCGGGTGGCCGCGCACCACCGCATCCGGCGCCAGATCCCGATCCACGCGGTGATCGAGACCCATGGCGCGCTGCGCCAGGTGTGGGACATCGCCGCGCTGCCCTGGATGCAGTCCCTCGCCTTCGGCTTGATGGATTTCGTTTCCGACCATCACGGGGCGATCGGGGCTGCCGCCATGCGCAGCCCGGACCAGTTCGAGCACAAGCTGGTGGTGCGCGCCAAGGCGGAGATCGTCGCCGCAGCGCTCGCCAATGGCATCGTGCCGGCGCATAACGTGACGCTCGAACTCAAGGATACCGCCGTCGTACACGACGATGCCCGGCGCGCGCGCAAGGAATTCGGCTTTCTGCGCATGTGGTCCATCTACCCGGCACAAATCCAGCCCATCGTGGACGCGATGAAACCCGACCATTCAGAGGTCGAAACCGGCGCCGCCATCCTGCTCGCGGCGCAAAAGACCGATTGGGGCCCGATCCAGCATGCCGGCGAACTGCACGACCGCGCCACCTACCGCTATTATTGGGAACTGCTGCAGAAGGCGAAGATTACCGGCGTTGCGATTCCGCCGGAGGCGGACAAGGCGTTTTTCAGTTAGAGGCAATTTCAGAATTGGCGAAATGGTCCCCGACTCAGGAGGCACGAGAGGAGGCGTCCCGAAGGAAGTCCCCGTAGGGGACATCCCCTCGTTTTGCTGCAAAACCCTGGCGCCCGCCGCGGAACTATGTCGCCCTGGCGACAATGGCCGCGTTGGATAAGGCGCTAGCATTTGACCTGCATTAAAGTCGACGGCAGGCGATGGCCGTAGACTTTTGCGCTTGGTTCTTTTGAAAGGACGATATGACACAGCAGATGTCGGCAGGCGCGAAGTTCCGCGCCGCAATGAAGGAGGAGCAGCCGCTGCAGGTAATCGGCGCCATCAATGCCTACCACGCGCGGCTCGCGCAGCGCAGCGGTTACAGGGCGATCTACCTTTCCGGCGGCGGCGTCGCAGCCGGCTCCCTCGGTCTGCCCGATCTCGGGATCAGCAACCTCGACGACGTGCTCACCGACGTGCGCCGCATCACCGACGTGTGCTCGCTGCCGCTGCTGGTGGACGTCGACACCGGCTTCGGCGCCAGCGCCTTCAATGTGGCGCGCACAGTCAGGTCGCTCATCAAGTTCGGCGCCGGCGCCATGCACATCGAGGATCAGGTCGGGGCCAAGCGCTGCGGCCACCGGCCGGGCAAGGAACTCGTATCCAAGGAGGAAATGGTCGACCGCATCAAGGCCGCGGTCGACGCCAGGACCGACCCCGATTTTTTCATCATGGCGCGCACCGACGCGCTTGCCGTCGAGGGCCTCCCGCGCGCGATCGAGCGCGCCGTGGCCTGCGTCGAAGCCGGCGCCGACGGCATTTTCCCCGAGGCAATGACCGAACTTTCGATGTACCGCCAGTTCGCCGCGGCGGTTGGCGTTCCAATCCTAGCCAACATCACCGAGTTCGGCGCCACGCCCCTGTTTACGGTCGAGGAACTGCGTTCGGCCGATGTCGCGATCGCGCTCTATCCACTGACGGCGTTTCGCGCGATGAACAAGGCCGCGCTTGCGGTGTACCAGGCGGTACGCCGCGACGGCACGCAGAAGAACGTGATCGATAGCATGCAGACCCGCAACGAGCTGTACGATTATCTCGACTATCACTCGTACGAAACCAAGCTGGATCAACTTTTCACAAAGGAGAGAACATGAACGAAGGCAAATCGGCAGATCCCACCCCGGTCGCGCCCAAGCCGAAGAAATCGGTCGCGCTCTCCGGCGTAACCGCCGGCAATACCGCGCTATGCACCGTTGGCCGCAGCGGCAACGACCTGCACTATCGCGGCTACGACATCCTCGACGTCGCCGATGCCTGCGAGTTCGAGGAAATCGCCTATCTGCTGGTCCACGGCAAGCTCCCGACCCAGGCGGAGCTCGACGGCTACAAGACGAAGCTCAAGGCGCTGCGCGGCCTTCCGGCCAACGTCAAGGCAGCGCTCGAATGGGTGCCGGCCTCGGCCCACCCGATGGACGTGATGCGCACCGGCGTGTCGGTGCTGGGCACGGTCCTGCCGGAAAAGGACGACCACAACCATCCCGGCGCGCGCGACATCGCGGACCGGCTGATGGCCTGCCTCGGCTCAATGCTGCTCTACTGGTTCCACTATAGCCAGAACGGACGGCGCATCGAAGTCGAAACCGACGACGACTCCATTGGCGGGCATTTCCTGCATCTGCTGCACGGCAAGGAGCCCAGCGACCTGTGGGTGAAGTCCATGCATACCTCGCTGATCCTGTACGCCGAGCACGAATACAATGCGTCGACCTTCGCCTGCCGCGTGGTCGCCGGCACCGGCTCCGACATGTATAGCGCCATTTGCGGCGGCATCGGTGCCTTGCGCGGCCCCAAGCACGGCGGCGCCAACGAGGTCGCATTCGAAGTGCAGAAACGCTACGAGAACGCGGATGCCGCCGAAAAGGACATCGTGCAGCGCGTGGCCAACAAGGAGGTGGTCATCGGCTTCGGCCATCCGGTCTACACCATCGGCGACCCGCGCAACCAGGTGATCAAGGAAGTCGCGCGCAAGCTGTCCAAGGCGCGCAACGACATGAAGATGTTCGATATCGCGGCACGGCTGGAGAGCGTGATGTGGCGCGAAAAGAAAATGTTCCCCAACCTGGACTGGTTCTCCGCTGTGAGCTACCACATGATGGGCGTGCCCACCGCGATGTTCACCCCGATCTTCGTGATCTCGCGCACCAGCGGCTGGGCGGCGCACGTGATCGAGCAGCGCATCGACGGCAAGATCATCCGCCCCACCGCCAACTACACCGGGCCGGAGGACTTGAAATTCGTGCCGATCGAGAAGCGCAAGTGACCATCCGCGCGGACGGATGCTTCGTCCGTGCGGATTTTGCAGGAACCTGCGCGCTGCGCGCGCCAACCGCGTTTTCTGCACGGATGAAAAGCGTATCCGTGCAGAAAACGCGGTTACGGGTAAAAGCAAGGGCGGCTTAGGGTGG
>JAKAIH010000374.1 GCA_021825225.1 Pseudomonadota bacterium | reverse complement strand
GTGCATCGCGAGTCGGGTGATTTACACCAGGCGCTCAAGGTTTGACGACGGTTTTGCGCCCAGGTGCCAGAAGCTAACGGGCGTCACGCTTCAAAAAATCGAAAACCGCTCCCCCCTTGCTTGGCGCTGTACATGGCGGCATCCGCCGCATTGACCAGCACATCGGCGTCGCTGCCGTCACTTGGATAGAGTGCGATGCCGATGCTGGCTCCGACGTCGATCTTCTGCTTCTGAGTCGACAGCTGGAGCGGCGCGGCAAGAGCGGCAATGATCTTCCTGGCCACGGTCTCCACCTCATTCCTTCCGGTAATATCGGGCAGGATCACGGTGAATTCGTCCCCCCCGACGCGGGCGACCGTGTCCGATTCGCGCACCTGGCGCCGGATTCGCGCGGCGACAGCCTGCAACATTTCGTCGCCGGCATTGTGCCCCAGCGTGTCATTCACCGGTTTGAAGCGATCCAGGTCCAGGTACAGCAGAGCGAACTGGCGCGAGTCGCGCTTGGCCAGGCTGATCGCCTGCTGCAGCCGGTCGTTGAACAGCAATCGATTAGGCAGGCCGGTGAGGCTGTCGTGATGCGCGACGCGCTGTATGCGCTCCTCGGCGAGCTTGTGCTCGGTGATGTCGGTCGTCACCGCAAAGCAGCCAAGGATCTTTCCATGCTCTCCGATTTGGGGCAGTAGCTTGACCTCGATGTAGCGGGATTCGCCGTTTGCCACCTCGCGCTTTCCTTGGTAGGTGACCGGGTGTCCGCGCAACACTTGTACGAAATGGCCCTCGATCTGCCGGTACACGTCCTCGCCCAGCACTTCGCGCACGTGCTTGCCGATGATGTCCTCGGCATCCAGGCCGAAAAACTCGGCAAATACCTTGTTCGCGAACCGGCAGCGCAGATGCTCATCCCAAACCACTGTCATGGCCGGGACGTTGTCTGCGAACAGCCGCAGCTTCTCCGCGCTTTCGCGCAAGGCCTGCTCGGCGAGCTTGCGTGCGGTGATATCGGTGCCGACGCCGCGGTAACCTTTGAACCCACCTGACTCGTCGAACACCGGATCGCCGCTGATCGAGACATAGCGTTCTGTGCCGTCCGTCCCGAGGCGCGACAGCTCGAAATTGCGGAATGGCTGGTGCGCATCGAGCGCCTCCCGGTGCGCCCGCCATCCGGCCTCGTCCGGCGACAGATATGGTATGTCCCAGCGGCGTTCGCCGGTCTCTACACTGCGCTTGAACACCGGCACGCCGGCTGCCGTTCTGCCCGAATAGAGACGAGTGATTCGATGCTCGGCGTCGCTTTCCCAGTAGAAGTCCGAGGACATCTCGGTCAGGCTGCGAAAGCGCGCCTCGCTTTCGCGCAACCTGCGCCTGAGTGTGTTTATTTGTCCGCCGATGATCGCGAATCCCGGTAGCAGCCCCGCAAGCATCAGCCAGCTCAACCATTCGAGCGGCACATCGCGGATCGCCTGCGGCCGCAGAAACATCAGCAGGTCGATGACGAGAGCGTACGCTGCCAGTGTGTAGAGCGTAATTACCGTGAATTCGCGTACGTCGAGGCGAAAGACGCCGAACAGGAATACGACGAAGCAGCCGAACAAGACGATATTGCGAGCGTCGTCCATGTGGTAGACGACGTACATCAGCAGGGTAATTGCGGCCAGAATCTGGAAGCGGGTAAGGCTGGGATCCGCGAAGCGGAGGTTGAAGCCCGATCGGATGATCGCATACAGACCCAGGTTCAGCGCCAGATATGCGGCGGAAACCTTCAGCGCGGCCGATGCCGGAAGCACGCCGAATGCCGAGGCAAGCGCCAGGAGCGCCGCCGCCAAGGCATAGCTGAGCGCGGCAAGACCGAGGCGACGCAGACGCAGCGCTTGCTTCGCATCGAGCGAGGGCGGAATCAGTAGCGCGGCGAGGTTCATTTTCCCGGAATGTTGCGCCCGTATGACTGAAATGGCTACCAGTGCGGACGGAGCACGGTAGGCCGCTGGTGACCCATCGCGCGCTAGGCAAGGTGCATGGATGAATACGCCGCGAGGCCTGGTCGCCCAATTGTGCGCTAGCCGGGAGACGGGCAGTTTCATTTTACAAAATTTTACCTTGCCCGCTCGCGGCGCGAGGTCGCAGCGGTTCAAGTATTGACCTGCGGGCTGCAAATGGTCTATAAAGCAAACAGTCGTTCGTTTTGTCTAGTGTTTAGGACTCCATGGCCCAAACTCTGCGCATACCACGCAGCGACAACCGCCTGCCGCAAATCCTGGACGAGGCGGCGCGGCTGTTCCGCGAGAAAGGCTATGCCGCGACCTCGATGCGCGACATCGCGGCGGCGGTCGACATGCTGCCGGGGTCGCTGTATTACCACTTCGCCGCCAAGGAAGACCTGCTGGTCGCAGTGTACGAGGAGGGGGTGCGGCTGATCACCGAAAAGGTGCGCGCCGCCGTTGCCCGCCACGAGGAACCCTGGCTGAGGCTCGAGGCCGCGGCGGTAGCCCATCTGGAGGCCCTGCTCAAGACCGGCGATTACGCGCTGGTGGTGATCCGGGTGCTGCCGCAGGACGTTCCCAAGGCGGCCGCGCGCCTGGTGAAACTGCGCGACGGCTACGACGCCTTGTTTGCCGAACTGGTGGCGGCGCTGCCGCTGCCGCCGGAGACCGACCGCCAGAGTCTGCGCCTGCTGCTGCTGGGCGCGCTCAACTGGAGCCAGCACTGGTTCCGCGAGAGCGGCAGGCATTCCCCGCGCAGCATCGCGCGCAGCTTTCTGCGTCTGCTGCGTGACGCGCAGAAGATCTGAGACCTTAGCTAGGCAGGACATCATGACTACGCCACCCCCCAAGGTACTGGTCACCAAAATCGGCCTCGACGGCCACGACAGGGGCAGCCGCGTGGTCGCTTCCTTCCTGCGCGATGCCGGTATGGAGGTGGTGTACACGCCGCCGTGGCAGGACATCCCCGCGGTGGTCAAACTCGCGCTGGAGGAGGATGTCGACGTGATCGGCGTATCCTCGCTTGCGACCGACCACCTGATCGTGCCCAAGCTGATGCAGGCGCTGGGCGCAGCGGGAATGCGGGACGTTGCGGTCATCGTCGGCGGCATCGTGCCCGATGCGGACGAGACGATGCTGCTCGAGGCCGGCGTGGCGAAGGTATTCCATCCCGGCAGCGCGCTCGAGGACATCGCGGCGGAGATCGCCCGCCTCACGCGCGCGCGGCGCGCGCTCAATCTCGATGTTTGACCGGGAGGTGCAGATGAATAAGCCTTTGGCCGCGGGAGAACTGTCCGAACACGAAGCCGGGTTCGACAGCTGGCAGCGCGAGTACACGGCAAGCGCGCGCGACGCCAAGCCCGCGCGCAACCGTTCCGGCATCGAGGTGAAGCCGCTGTACACGCCGCAGGACTGGAACGGCGACTACGCCGCCGAACTCGGTTATCCGGGGCAGCCGCCCTATACCCGCGGCATCTACGCGAGCATGCACCGCGGCCGCAGCTGGAGCCAGCGCCAGCTGATCGGCCTGGGCACGCCGCCGGATTACAACGCGCGCCTGCTCGAGATGATCGCGCAGGGCACCAGCGCGGTGTCGCTGATCCCGTGCAACTCGGTGTTCCGCGGCTACGACATGGACGAAGTTCATGCGGAACTGCTCGGCACCTGCGGCGTGGTGGTGAACACGGCCGAGCACATGGACCAGTGCCTCGCAGGCGTGGACCTCGCGCGCACTTCCTGCGCCATGAACGATCCTTCGCCGTTTACGCTGCTCGCGTTC
>JAKAIH010000373.1 GCA_021825225.1 Pseudomonadota bacterium | reverse complement strand
GCAGCGTCTCCACCTTACGGCTCTCCACCTTTGGGCTTTCGACTCGCATGATGTCAGATCACTCTCTCGTTGCCGCCGTCCACGGGAACCTGGGC
The DNA here is from genome assembly GCA_021825225.1 of Pseudomonadota bacterium. Classification (GTDB taxonomy): domain Bacteria; phylum Pseudomonadota; class Gammaproteobacteria; order Burkholderiales; family SG8-39; genus 2-12-FULL-64-23. The sequence goes on along the minus strand of JAKAIH010000373.1, from coordinate 3,666 downwards.
CGCGGTGGTCTTGGCGAACAGCGGGCCGCACATCTCGGCGGCGAGTTCGGCGACGTCGCGGCTCCTGACCTCGGTCTTGAGCACGTTGTTGGTCTTGTATTCTTCGACGCTAAGGCCGTAGTGTTTCGCCCGCTGCGCCAGTACTTCCTCGGTCCAGATGCCGGTATCGAACACCGCATTCGGATGCAGCGAGTTGATGCGTATGCCGTCCGCACCCCATTCCAGCGCGGCGACGCGGGCGAGCTGGTTGAGTGCGGCTTTGGAAGCCGAATACGCCGCCGCGCCCGGGCCGGGCGCAGGCACGTTCTTCGAGCCGATGACCACCACGCGCCCACCCTTGGGCGCGAGCTTGAGCAGCGGATGGCAGGCGCGCAGCAGGAACAGATTGGCATCGAGATTGATCGCCATGACCCTGCGCCATTCCTCGGTGGGGAGTTCAAAGATCTTGCGGCTGGCCGCGAAGATGCCGGCGTTCAGCACCAGCATGTCCACACCACCGTAGGCGATGACTGCGCGCTCGAGCGCGGATTGGATCGCGCCCTCGTCGGTCAGGTCGCAGCGCAGGCCGAGAAATTCCTGGCGCCGGTAGATCGTCTCCACCGCGGGGTTGATATCGAGCCCGATCACAGCGGCGCCGCGCGCGAGCAGCGCGTCGACGCAGGCCTTGCCTATGCCCGAGGCCGCGCCTGTGATGAGCGCGATCTCGCCCGCGAACGGCGGCGGCTTGCCGCCTTTTCTGAGCTTGGCCTGTTCCAGATCCCAGTACTCGACTTCGAACAGCTCGCGCTGGGGCAGGGCCTGGTAGCCGCCCAGGGCCTGGGCGCGCTGCATCACTTGCATGCTGTGCCGGTAGAGCTCCGCGACGATCGCGGCGTCTTTCGCGCTCTTGCCGGCTGCGGTCAGGCCGAATTCCGGATCGAGCACCATGCGCGGCGCGGGATCGAGCATCGCCTTGGGCTCCTTCGCATGCGGCGCGTGCGCGTCGAAATACGCGCGGTAGGCACGCGCATAGGCATCCACGTCATTACCGAGCATGGGCACGCGCTTGGTGCGGATAATATGGTCTGGCGTGATCGGTCCCTGCTGCGACAGCGTGCCGACATCGCTGCGCTGGGCGAAGGCCAGAGCCTCATCGTCCGCATGCGTCGCCATGATCATGGGTGCGCCGGCAGCGGCCGACAGACTGCGCCGAAGCTGCGCCTGCCGCAGCATATCGACTCGGGCCGCGCGGATGCCCTGCTGCGGAACATCCCAGGCGGCTTGCCGCTTGAGGTAGTCCTCCGCGCGGCCGACGAGATCGATCATGCGCTCGTAGGACTCCCGGGCCGTTGCGCCGAAGGAAAAAATGCCGTGGTTCATGAGCACCATGCCGACGGTATGGACGCCGGCCTGGCGCGGATATTCCTGCGCGCACAGGCGCGCGAGATCGAAACCCGGCATGACATAGGGAATCACCACTACGCTATCGCCATAGATCTCGCGGATGCGGCGTTCGCCGTCGGCGGTATTGGTGACCGCCAGTACCGCGTCGGCGTGCGTATGGTCCACGAATTTATACGGCAGGCTGGCATGCAGTATGGTTTCGACCGAGGGCGCGGGCGCCGTGGCCTGGAGCATATGCGTCGCCAGCTGGTTCACCATCTGGGTGTCGGGCAGCGCATCGAGCCCGGCCAGGCGCTGCAGATAATCGAGCTGCACCGGCGCGAAACCGGCCGCCTCTATGGTTTCGAGATCCCAGCCGCTGCCCTTGATGTACAGGACGTCTTCGTCTTCGCCGAACAGATTCTTCTGCTTCAGCTTGACCGAAGTATTGCCGCCGCCGTGCAGCACCAGCGTTCTGTCGCGTCCGAGCAGGCGCGACGTATAGACGCGCAACTCGAGTACATTGCGGCATTGCGCCGCGTCCTTGTCGTCCCATAGATTCTGCATGGCTCAGCCTCGAAGTAGGCGCGTATTATATCCGCCATGGCAGCATCGATTTTTTCCGTGCGCGTCTGCACCTGGGACGCAGCCCGTGCGCAGGCGCGCCGTATCCGCGAGCTCGTGTTCGTGCTCGAACAGGGCGTCCCGCCCGAATTGGAAATGGACGAGCTGGATGCGCATTGCGACCATGCGCTGGCCTATGCCGCCGATGGCGCGGCGGTGGGAACCGGGCGCCTGCTGCCCGACGGCCATGTCGGGCGCATGGCGGTGTTGAAGGAGTACCGCGGCAAAGGGGTCGGGGCGCTGCTGCTGCTGGCCCTGGTGGAGCAGGCGCGCAGCCGCGGCCATGCGTTCGTGCGCCTGAACGCGCAGATCCAGGCCAGCGGATTCTATCGGCGCTACGGCTTCGACGTCGCGGGCCCCGGGTTCATGGAGGCCGGCATTCCCCACGTCTCCATGCAGCGCGAGCTCAAGCCGGGCTGACGCTGAAGTGCATGCTGACCGTGGCGCCGGCGGCGCCGCCGCGCAGGATGGTGCGCTCGCTGAAACTGATGGCTCCGTCGCGCGCAAACAGCACGGCGGTGGAAGCGCGCGTTCCATACTGCGGCGACACGATCAGCGCCGGCGACAGCACGCGCTCCAACTCGGTACCGACGCCGGTGTCGGGCAATGCGCTCGCGGCTGCCGGTTCGCGGTCATGCAGCAATTCCAGCAGCGCGTCGGTGCCGGGCTCGTCCGCCAGCGCCTGCTGCAGGCGCTGCTTGCCGCGCTCGACTTTCGGCCAGGGCGTGTCGAGCAGATGATTCGACAGGCCGTGGATACCCGGCGCGACTGCCTGTACCGCGCCCGCGCGACTGGAGAAATAGTAGACGCCCTCGACATCGCCGGCGAGCAGATTGAATCCGTTGTAATCCTGCGCGCGACTTGCGACGTCTTCCAGATAGGCGCGCGGTTCCTGATCTGAGACGAGAAAGTCGCTCACCAGGCGACCGCGCGATGGAGCAACGGTCTTGCGCTCGCGCGGATCGCGAAAATTGGTGAGTGCGGCGAAGCGGCCCGTGCGCGTGATGCCGAGCCAGGTGCCCATGCATTCCAGGTCGCGCCCCGCGAGGACCTGCGGGTGGTCTTCCCAGAACGCCGCTTTCGCGGTCGGCCGCTCATAGTATTCGTCGCGGTTGGCGGCGATCACCAAGGGGTAGTCGGGGTGCGCGCCGTGCGCAAGCAGTATCAGGCACATTTGAACGACCTCAGGCGAGCGCGTAGGGCAGGGGCTGGAGCTGCAGCAGCGGCCCGTCGGCGGATCCGAGATGAAGCGCACCCTGGGCGATGGCCGATGTCTGCACCACCGCGAGCAGATCGTAGCCGCCATCGGGCGCGGCCTGCGCATTGACCACCATGCCGCTCGCCTGTCCCTCCACCTCGCGACTGAATAATGCGTCGCCGGCCTGCGGTGCGCCGGGACCGGCTGCATGCACGAGGACCATGCGGCGCTTGAGCTGGCCCAGATACTGGGTGCGTGCGACGATTTCCTGCCCCGGATAGCAGCCTTTCTGAAAATTCACCGCGCCTATCAAATCCATATTGGCCATCTGCGGCACGAATTGCTCCTGCGTGGCGGAACCGATCAAAGGCAGGCCGTTGCGGATCTCCAGCCACTCCCAGCAAGGCGCCCCGACCGGCCTGAGGACCGCTGCCAGCTTGTCCCACAGCCGTTTTGCCGATTCCAGCTCTGCGACAAGCTGA
>JAKAIH010000372.1 GCA_021825225.1 Pseudomonadota bacterium | reverse complement strand
GCCGCCACCCAGCAGGACTTCGCGCCGATCTATGCCCGCGTCGCCGGTGCGCCTGCGATCCCGGCCGGCGCCGTGCAGGAGGGCGATCGCGTGCTCCATCGCGGCAGCCGTGAGGGGTGGGCGGAGGGGGTAGATGCGTGATCAAAAATGGCCGGGCAAGTTGCCCGCCCACAAGTTTCAACGGGAAGCATTCCAGCCGTCTACAAAGCCTTGAACAAAGTCGCCGGCCGAAGGAAAAACGACGAAGCAAAGCACTGCCGTAAGGCCGATTAATTGCCAAGTCTTTTCTTTGACGAACACGTTCGACAATGGTGACATGGTGCTTACCCTGCGTTAGTCAGAAAGGCTGCCGGCCAGCTCATTAACCAACACGAAAAGTCCGCTGCCTTATCAACTGCTCCCGCATACCAGCAGACCATCGTATGCCCGATGTTGTACAAAGCGTTACTTGATCCAACCGAAACTTGCATGGTTCATCTTTCGACAAGATATTCATGACTCACCTCTTTTCACTATTTTCCGATTTATAATCGGAACAACAAAAAACCGCATAGAAATCGCAAATGGTACACCGATCAAATAAGAAAAAACTGCGAACGTAATCAGATCGTGTGAACTCAGGCTACGGTTCCAATAGCCGGCGATTAGAGTGATGACTGTGAAGAATGTGCCACCAAATGCCGTTGCTTCGGACAGAACGTACTGAAGAGATGTAAATGTGACCGTTTTCTCGATCGCCATGACAGTTGCCTCCGGGCATTGCGGCGCAACGCTTACGCCGTTGAGTTAAGAAGAATGAATAGACCCTATCTTATTTTAAGATGGGGACGTCCTTGTCCCGTTTTCAATTTATCGATCTAATTACTATTCCTAGCGACAAAATATTCATCTGGCTGAAATTCCTACTGCGCAGGTGATTGCCGTACCACCAGCCGCAAGCCCTGCCCCTAAGACGGCGCCTGTGCCTGCTCCGATTAACACGCCCGGCAATAGGCCTGGCAAGCCAGCGATCGCACCCCTAACGGCGCCGACAAATGCTCCACCTGCGGCAGCACCGAGTAAAGCGGTACCAGAGCATGCCCCGGGCAAGCTATCCAGAAAAATCCCGATCTGGGCAGGGTCCGAGATCGTAGTCACGCCACTTACTTGATTTTGTGGTGGCGTCACGGTAACCGGCGGCATGATATATGGATTTCCAAGGCTGCCATCACCTTCCCCACCGCCCGCCAAAATTAGTTCGCCTGCTGATAGATTACGCATCATACTTCTCCTTGGTAATGCCTTGCGTCAGGGATAACTACAAGGCAACTTCATTGATCCTGGACGGCACCTGCCGCGCAGGCTTTCCCTGGTAGCTGATAGTTCCAGCACCCGCCCAGCGCTGGCGATCGTCTCCGGCCGATGCGCGATGACGATGCGGGTGATCCTGAGACGCTGGATCGCGGTATTGACCTCGCGCTCGCGCGCGACGTCGAGATGGCTGGTGGCCTCGTCGAGCACCAGCAGCCTGGGGCGGCGATAGAGCGCGCGCGCCAGCAGCAGGCGCTGCTTTTGCCCGCCCGAGAGACTGGAGCCCATGTCACCGACCAGGCTGTGGTAACCCATCGGCATGGCGACGATGTCGTCGTGGATCTGTGCCAGGCGTGCGGCGGCTTCGATGCGCAGCGCTGTGGTCTCGGGATCGAAGAACGCGATGTTGTCGGCGATGCTGCCGGCAAACAAACTGTCTTCCTGCAGCACGGCTCCGAGCATGGCGCGGTAGCGCGCCTTGCCCAGGCGGCGCAGATCGATGCCGCCGATGAGGACGTTGCCCTCTTCGGGGTCGAGCAGGCCGAGGAGGATCTTGGCCAGCGTGGTCTTGCCGCAACCCGAGGGGCCGACGATGGCGACAGATTCGCCCGAGGCGATATGCAGGTCGAGATCCTTGACGATCCACGGCTCGCCGGGGGCATAGCGGTAACTGACGCCGCGGAGGGCGATGCTCGCCTCGGGTAGTGGACCGACGTAGGGCGTGTCGACATGACGCTCGGGTGCGGTGAGCACGATGTCGGCCAGGCGCTCGCCCTGCAGGCGCAACAATCTGAGGTCGACCAGATAGTTGATCAGCCCGGCGCCGCGCCCGGTGAACTGGTCGCTGTAGGCAACAAAGGCCATCAGCATGCCGGCGCTGAGGCTGCCGTCGAGCACGCTGCTCGCGCCGATCCAGATCACGGCGATGCGCTCGCTGCCGAACACCAGGCTGTTGAGGCTGCCGAACAGCAGGCTGTAACGCTGCACCTCGAGGTTGCGGTTGGCGGTGTCGGTGGCGGCGTTGAGGTAGCGCCCGGTGTGATGCGCGGCGCGGTGGTAGAGGCGGATGGTCTGTGCGCCGCGCACCGACTCGAGAAACCGTGACTGCTGCTTGGCCGCCGCCACGATCGAGCCCAGATTGGCCTCGCGGAACACCCGATACGACAGGGCGCGCAGGCCGGCATAGAGGGCGAAGGCGAGCAGCGTCAGCGCCGCCAGCGTCCCGCTGTAGATCAGCATCATCGCCAGCGTGAGCACGGCCATCAGGCCGTCCAGCACCACCTCGACCGCGCGGGTCGTCAACGTGTTCTGGATGACATTCATGGCTCCGAAGCGGGAGGTGATGTCACCCAGATGGCGCTTGGCGAAATAATCCTCGGGCAGCTTCAGCAGGTGGCCGAAGAGGTTGCCGCTCCAGGCGAGGTTGAGCGAGGTGCCGAGCCACATCACCACCCAGCTGCGCAACGCCGATACGCCGACCTGCAGCAGCGTCAGCAGCAGAAAGCCCACGCCGAGCAGGGTCAGCAAACCGCGGTCGCCACCCGCCAGCACCTGGTCGAGGACGGTCTGCACGAACAAGGGAGCAGCGAGAGCAAACAGCTCCAGCACCAGCGCGAGGCCCAGCACCTGCGCGAGCGCAGCGGGCAGGCCCTGGACCCGCCCCAGGAGCTGCCGCAGTGCCAGCGGCGGCTCGGACTTCTTGCGTTCGAAACGCGGCGTGGGCGCCAGTTCCAGCGCGATGCCGGTGAATTGCCTGGACACTTCGCTGAGGCGCACTCGCCGCTCGCCGACGGCGGGGTCATGCAGCTCGATACGGTCGCCAGTGACGCGCTTGAGTACCACGAAGTGGTTGAGCCCCCAGTGCAGGATGCAGGGTGTCGCCAGCTGTCCCAGCTCCCCCAGCTCAAGCCGCAGGGGGCGACTGGCCAGGCCGAGCGCGTCGGCCATCTCGATCAGCCGCGCCAGCGTGGCCCCCTTGAGCGACAGCGAGAACCGCTGTCGCAAGGCCGTCAATTCCACGGCATGGCCATGAAATCCGGCGACCATGGCGAGGCAGGCCAGGGCGCACTCGGCGGCCTCGGTTTGCCGGATCATCGGCAATCGCCGCCGCCAACCGAATTGCAGCGGCGATGCCGCGGCGTGTGTCGCCGCCATGGCGCTGCCATCGCCGCCGGCAATCTGTGACGATGCGCCGGCCGGTTTCATCGCGTGACTCCTTGGCGCGTGACCGCCTTCGCCACGTCGCCGGGAAGCCCTTGCGCAAATCCATACAAGGGCTCGAACACCCATTCGAGCAGGCGTCGCCGATCCAGCAGCAGATCGGCTTCGAGCGCCATGCCGGGCTTTAGTGCTTGCTGCCGTCCGTAGGCCATGACGTGTTGACGGTCGAGGCGGACGCGGACGCGGTAGAGCGCCTCGGGCGGGACTTGCCCACCCAGCAACGCACCGACCTCGGCCTGGGTCAGCGCGTTTTGCG
>JAKAIH010000371.1 GCA_021825225.1 Pseudomonadota bacterium | reverse complement strand
TTTGATCGCTTCGTTGCTGCTCATGACCATCCCTGCTTGCAACTGAATACCATGCTGATTGAAGAAACGCTCCATGGCGATGCGCGTGCCGGAGCCTTGCTCGCGCACCAAGAAGGTTTCGCTTTGCAAGCGCGCGAGGGGGATTTTCTTTTCGTTGGCGAGCGGGTGATTGATCGGGGCGATGACGATCAGCGGATTTTCCATGAAGGATTCGGCCAGCAGATCCAAGCCCTCCGGCGGTTGGCCCATGATGGCCATGTCCATTTCGTTGTTCGCCAATTGCGCGAGCAACGCTTGGCGGTTGGTCACATCCAGGCTCACGGTCACCGTGGGAAAACGCTGGCCGAAGACGGCGAGCAATTGCGGCGCGAAATAGTTGGCCGTGCTCGCCACCGATATTTTTAGACGGCCGCGTTGCAGGCCCTTCAGGTCGTTCAACACCGACTCGGCTTCGGACAACTGTTGCGCGATTACTCGACTATAGTGAGATAGTTCCCGCCCGGCTTCGGTGAGATAAATCTTTTTACCGAGCTGTTCGAACAGCGGCATACCGACGTTATCTTCCAACTGCTTGATCTGCATCGAAACCGCCGGCTGCGTCAGGTGCATCTCCTGCGCTGCGCGGGAATAGGAGAGGTGGCGCGCGACCGCCTCGAATACGGAGAGCTGGCGAAAAGTGAGATGCAGCATATTTAAACCCTACTGACTTATCATCAGCATTATCTTATCGTAATTATCAAAACAATTCACTGTTGCTTATACAAAACCTTGCCTATAGTTCGTGACTCACGCCGCTGACTAAATTGCGGCGTCAGAATTTTCTTCTCAATGACTGGAGGTTGTTATGGCCGTTAAAACCTATAACGCTGGTGTGAAAGAATACCGGCAAACTTACTGGACCCCGGAATACACTCCGCTGGATACCGATTTGCTGGCTTGCTTCAAGATCACCCCGCAAGCGGGCGTGCCGCGTGAAGAGGTTGCCGCTGCCGTGGCCGCCGAATCGTCCACCGGCACCTGGACCACGGTGTGGACCGATCTGCTGACGGATTTGGACTACTACAAAGGCCGCGCCTATCGCATCGAAGACGTGCCGGGCGACGATACCTGTTTCTATGCTTTCGTGGCTTACCCAATCGACCTGTTCGAAGAAGGCTCCGTGGTCAACGTGCTGACCTCGCTGGTCGGCAACGTGTTTGGCTTTAAGGCGCTGCGCGCCCTGCGCTTGGAAGACGTGCGCTTCCCCATCGCTTACGTTAAAACCTGCGGCGGCCCACCCCAAGGTATCCAAGTTGAGCGTGACATTTTCAACAAGTATGGCCGCGCCCTGTTGGGTTGCACCATCAAGCCGAAGTTGGGCTTGTCCGCCAAGAACTACGGTCGCGCGGTGTACGAATGCCTGCGCGGCGGTCTGGACCTGACCAAGGACGACGAGAACGTCAACAGCCAGCCCTTCATGCGTTGGCGCAACCGTTTCGAATTCGTGGTCGAAGCCTGCCAAAAGGCCGAGCGTGAAACCGGCGAGCGTAAAGGCCACTACCTGAACGTGACCGCTCCGACCCCGGAAGAGATGTACAAACGTGCTGAGTTCGCTAAAGAACTCGGCGCGCCGATCATCATGCACGACTACCTGACCGGCGGCTTGACCGCGAATACGGGCCTGGCTAACTGGTGTCGCGACAATGGCATGTTGCTGCACATCCACCGCGCCATGCACGCCGTGCTCGACCGCAACCCGCACCACGGTATTCACTTCCGCGTGTTGACCAAAGTACTGCGTCTGTCGGGTGGTGATCACCTGCACTCCGGTACCGTTGTGGGCAAACTGGAAGGCGACCGCGAAGCAACCCTGGGCTGGATCGACACCATGCGCGACAGCTTCATCAAAGAAGACCGTTCGCGCGGCCTGTTCTTCGACCAAGACTGGGGTTCGATGCCGGGCGTGTTCCCGGTTGCATCCGGCGGTATTCACGTGTGGCACATGCCGGCGCTGGTCTCGATTTTCGGCGACGATGCTTGCTTGCAGTTCGGTGGCGGCACGCTCGGCCATCCTTGGGGCAATGCGGCAGGTGCTGCTGCCAACCGCGTCGCGCTGGAAGCTTGCGTAGAAGCGCGCAACCAAGGCCGTCAGCTCGAAAAAGAAGGCAAGGACATCCTGAGCAACGCCGCGAAGCATTCGCCCGAACTGAAGATCGCCATGGAAACGTGGAAAGAAATCAAGTTCGAATTCGACACCGTCGACAAGTTGGACGTCGCGCACAAGTAATCAGGATTCGGGATTCAGGATTCGGGATTCAGGAAAAACCCTGATGCCCGGCGCCTGACGCCTGACCCCTAATCAATTTGAAAGGAATTTAAATGTCTGAAGTAATGGATTACAAAAGCCGCGTAAGCGACCCCGCCAGCCGCAAATTCGAGACCTTCTCCTATCTGCCCGCGATGACCAAGGAGCAGATCAAGCAGCAGGTTGAGTACCTGGTGAAAAAAGGCTGGAACCCAGCTATCGAACATACCGAGCCGGAGCACCTGATGGACTCCTACTGGTATATGTGGAAACTGCCGATGTTCGGCGAAACCGATGTAGACAAAGTGTTGGCCGAAGCCGAAGCCTGCCACAAGGCTAACCCCGACAACCACGTGCGTCTGATTGGCTACAACAACTTCAATCAGTCGCAAGGCGCGTCGATGGTGATCTACCGCGGCAAGACTGTTTAAATCGCGACGGGTGACCGTACCAGCCCCCGTCGCCCGCTGGGCGCGGGGGCTTTTTGTTTGCCCGCGAATGCCGCACCACAAGCCGCCGTACGGCATTCGTGGATAAATAAGCCTTTATTTGAGGAGTCCTCATGAGCACTATCGTCGATCAGTACCGCATCACCAAAGAACCGTATTACCGTGCCGTCGCCGACGAGGTCGAGCTGTTCGAAGCCGCCTACTCGGTGCGCATGCCCATGATGCTGAAAGGCCCGACCGGCTGCGGCAAAACGCGCTTCGTCGAATACATGGCCTTCAAATTGGGCAAGCCGCTCATCACCGTGGCGTGCAACGAAGACATGACCGCCTCCGATTTGGTCGGGCGTTTTCTGCTGTCCGCCTCCGGCACCGAGTGGCAAGATGGCCCGCTCGCCATCGCCGCGCGCCATGGCGCGATCTGCTACCTGGACGAAGTGGTCGAAGCGCGCCAGGACACCACCGTGGTGATCCATCCGCTGACCGACAACCGCCGCGTGCTGCCGCTGGAAAAGAAGGGCGAGCTGGTGCATGCCCACCCGGATTTCCAAATTGTGATTTCCTACAACCCCGGCTATCAATCGCTGATGAAGGACTTGAAGCAGTCCACCAAGCAGCGTTTCGGCGGCCTGGATTTCACCTATCCCGACCACGCCATCGAAACCGAAATCGTGGCGCACGAATCCGGCGTCAACGCCGAAGTCGCCGGCAAGCTGGTGTCGATCGCCGAGCGCAGCCGCAACCTCAAGGGCCACGGCCTGGACGAAGGCTTGTCGACGCGCATGCTGATCTACGCAGGCTCGTTGATCGCCAAGGGCGTGAACCCGCTGGCCGCTTCGCGCGTCGCGCTGGTGCGCCCGATCACCGACGACCCCGACATGCGCGATGCGCTGGATGCAGCGGTGTCGACATTCTTTTGATTCGTGAGCGAGAAACGGTGAGCAGCCGGCGGGAAAATCGCCTGCCGCAACTGCTCACCGCTCACTGCTCACCTTTTACAGTTCACTAAATCATGTCAATCAATCTCGACGATTACACCGAACTGCTGGAAGG
>JAKAIH010000370.1 GCA_021825225.1 Pseudomonadota bacterium | reverse complement strand
CGACAGGTGTCCGGCCTCGAGCACGATGGCGCGATAGATCTTCGGGTGATTGCGGTACTTCCACTGCGCGCGCGGGAAGCGCGCGCTCAGCACCAGCAGCACCGGCGCGGCGGCGAAATAGTCCTGCCCGGCCACGGCGGTGAGCGCCAGCGCCTGCGCAGCGGGCGCGTCCAGCGGGCGCAGGCGATCCAGCGCGTGCGCGCCGACGTGGTAGTGATAGAGACCGGGCTCCAGATCCTCGACGCGCTGCACCAGCAGGTAGGCCTCGAGCGGATGCAGCGCGCCGCCCGAGGGACTCATCTTCTTCACCGCGACCACGCCGGGCGCCAGCGCCTCCTCGCCCTGCGCGCCGAACACGCGCTTGAGCAGCGTCGACAGCGTCGCCAGCGGCAGCGTGGCGGCGGGATCGAAGTTGCGGCAGGTCGCGCGTCGCGCCAGCAGATCGTCCAGCGCCGTGCGCACCGGCGCCGGCAGCGCGCAGCGTGTCTGCGCATCGGTACGGGTGTGATAGTGCGGCGGCGGCGCGCCCTGTGCGGCAACCAGCTCGCTCACCGTCTCGAAACGCACCTCGCGCCGCGCGGCCTCGCTGTCGGTGCCGCTCCAGCGCGAACCGGCATGCGCCAGCGCGTTCAGCGGGTGCCACCAGCCCGCGCGCAGCGCCTGCTCGGCGACGGGCTCGGCGCCTTCCTCGATCAGCAGGCCGGCATCGAGCAGCTCGCGCAGCGTCGCTTCGGACACCTGCACGGCGATCTGCGCGCGATCCGTCCACTGCGACTCGCCGATCTGTCCCAGCGCCAGCACCGCGGCGGGACCGAGCGCCACCTCGCGGCCGAGGTGCGGCGCCAGCGCCACCCACTCGGGCTCCGCGCGCAGCGGGTTGCCGCCGCCGAGCAGTGCGCCGAGATCGAGCGTCAACCGCTCGCGCGGCTGCAGAAACAGCGCGGCGCAGCGGCGCAGGCGGCGGTATGCGGTGGGCATCGTGCGGGTCCGGTCGGGATTGACCGCGACGGCGGTCTCCGCCTAGCCTGCCTCAAATCCGACAGGGGGCACCAGCATGATCAAGGGCAACGCCACACCGCAACAGATCGAAGCGATCCTCGACCGCCTCGCCAGCGACGACGCCTTCCGCGAACAGATGCTGGGCGATCCGGTTGCGGCGCTGAAGGGCTACGGGCTGGAAGTCGATCCCGCCCAGGTGCCGGCGGTGCGCAAGCTGCCGTCAAAGGATGATCTTGCCTCAATGAGGGAAATCGCACGCGACCGCGTAGGCGACAAGCTAGGGATGATCTTTTTCCTGCTGCGCTGATATCGCTGAGGCAAGACGTGCAGCTTGCTGCAGTGCCCGGTTACTCGTATCGGCTTCGTTCCACGCAGCACGGAGTTGGGCAATATATTGAGAGCTTGCGATCAGATTTCCATCTGCGAATGCCAGTTTGGCTGCAACAAGAAGCGCATGGTCGGAATCAAGAAGATTCTGCATTTGCGCTGCGAGATTTTCCATCTCTGCTGCAGCCACGCCCCGGTGTTCGGCGAGCCATTGGGCTTGCGCAAAACCATCCGCATCGTCCTTTGCCGCCTCATAGGCGCGCATGAGCGCAACGTGAGTCTGGTAATACTCTCGCCCGTCGATCAGCGGTAGCAAGCACGAAATCCGCGCTTGAGGCTTGGCGGCGAAGCGCGTTTCGCAATCAGCTGTCCGCCATAGCGCAGCGCGAGAGTAATAGCCGCTGTCAAGCGCATTCGCGCGCGTTGCAGCCAATGCGGTTTGCGCGAGGCCCAGATCGTCATGCCTTGCCGCAAGCATCGCGGCAAGCGCCAGATTCACGATCGGAGTTCCGTCGAGATGCAGCGGGTCATGCTGCAGACGTGCTGTTTCGGAAGTCACGAATGATCTCAATGCCTTATCGGCTGAAAGATCATGGGTAGCGAAGTCGAGCGCGATTACAGCCAGCTTGATGCGCGCAAGCTCGGAAAGCGAAAAATTGGGGACGGACACGGCAAGCGCAGTCGCCTTCTGGAGCAGGGACTTTGCCACGATGAACCGACCCCGATCTGCCTGGAAAACGGATTGGCGAAGCCAATTTTCTGCTTCGATCGGCGCCGGAAGTTGCACCGGTGTCGTTTCGAAGCGAAGACGAACGGCAGCGATGTTGCGTGCGGCAAGATCGGCAACGATGTCCTCGAAGTGAGCGGATTGCACACCCAGCGACCTGCCTTTGGCGAAGCTGGCGCGCGCAGCTGCAATGTCTCCAATCTCGGTTTGCGCCACCCCCGCTTCGATCCAACTGATACCGCGCAAAGGACTGCGGGAATTTGCGGCAATCAGGAAATGTTTGAGTGCTGCGCGTGGCCGATTTTCATACCACAAAAGGACCAATCCGAGGTTCTGCTGCGGCCCGACATCATCGGGATAGAGCTGCGTTGCGACTGTCCACTTGTCGATCATTACTGCCGGATTGCGGTAGTAAGCCAGCATGCCTTCCAGATAAAGCCGCTCGTGGAGCGAAAGCCTTGCCTTGTTGGACTTTGCTTGCGTGAAGCTCGAATAGGCGAGCTGCGGCTGGTTCAGATAGCCAAGCTGGATAGTTCCTAATCGCAGCCACGCCATTGCAAAATTCGGGTCAAGCCGCAGCGCCTCCTGCAGCAACAGCAGCCCGTCCTTGATCTGGCCGTGGCCGATGGCTTCCTGGGCCTTGGCATACGCCCGCAGCGCATCCAGGTTCGAGGTGGTGATGTCGGCCAGCGGCGTGGCGGTGCGGCCGATCGAGGCCAGCGACTCGCCGAGGTTGCGGCGCACCGCGGCCAGCACACGGTCAGTGGCGGGCAGCAGCTGGCTGGCGTCGCGCGCGGTGGCGGCGTCGCTGTAGACGGTGGCGCCGTTTTGCGGATTGACCACCTCGGCGGCCACCTGGATGCGCCCGCCGACCGCGGTCAGGGTGGGCACGATCACCGCGCGCGCGCCCTGGCGCTGCGCGATCTCGATGCCCAGCCGGCGGCCGACGCGCGCATCGGGCGGCCGGCGCATGCGCTTGAGCGTGTCCTGCATCTCCATGTCCGGCATCACGTTGACGTACTGCGACTGCGACAGGCCGACGCGCATGGCGCTGTCCAGCGCGTCGTCGAGCCGCGGCAGGCCGGAGCGGTTGTCGACGCCGGCGACCACCACCCAGTCGCGCGCGGCGAAGGCCAGCGCCGGGCGCGAGCGGGTGGCGACCCAGCCGCCCGCGCCGATCGCCAGCGCCAGCAGCACGGCCTCGGCGGCGAGCACCGCCGGACGCCGCCACCACGGCACTTCGCGGCGGGCGTTGCGTCCCGCCGGCGGCGCGCGCAGGGGCGCCAGGCCTTCCTCGCCGACCTCGACAATCTCCACCGCCTCGGCCGCGCCCTTGAAGCGGTAACGGCCGTGCTGACGCCAGCGCACCCGTGCGCGACCGCCGCCCAGCTCGCCCTGCGCACGCTGGGTCAGCGCCGCCACGGTGCCGGACAGCAGCACCTGGGTCGGCAGCGCCAGCTCGGCGATGCGCGCGGCGACGGGCTTGGCGAAACCCTCGACCTCGATCGGCTTGGCGCCGCGGGCGACATCCTCGGGGCTGTTCTCCCACACCACCACGTCGCCGACGTGGATGCCGACGCGCGCGCGCAGCACCACGCCCTCGGCGGCGGACAGGTGGCGCAGGCCGCGCTGGTAGTCGAGTGCGAAGGCGACGGCGTGGATCGGCCGCTCGAACAGCAGCAGGAAGCCGTCGGTCTTGTCGATCTCGCGGCCGCCGTGCTGGTCGAGCAGCGCGCGCG
>JAKAIH010000369.1 GCA_021825225.1 Pseudomonadota bacterium | reverse complement strand
GCGGGAGCGAACGCATGTTTCCAGCCTTTCAATTCGGGTAAACGTCAGCCCGCGACTGCGGCTGTCGTGGCGGGAGCGCAACGGCGGTCTCGCTTGACCCGGCCAGAACCCACGACGTTGAAAATCGAGCCGCAGCCAGCGTGCGACGCGCCTAAGCCGCCCCTTCGTAGATGATGCGCCACTTGCCGCCTTCCTTGGTCCAGTATTGGCGCTTCTTCATCGTATTGGTGAGGTTGTTCGAGCGGTAATCCTGGTCGAAAGTGACCACCACCAGCTCGTCCTTGCCGGGGTTGCGGAACATGCTGATATTCGAAAGCTTCAGCTTGATCCAGCTCTTGCTGCTGTTCACCTGGCGCTTGTGCTGCCCCCACTGCGCGAGGTTCTCATGGTCGGCGGAAAACTTTTTCGAGTAGTGGGTCAGGTAGCGTTCGGTATTCAGGCTTTCCCAGTCGCTGCGCCAGTGCTCGATTTCGGCGTTGAGCGCGTTGCGCTCGGCGTTCCAGTCATCCAGCGAAAGCCATTCGACCTGCTCGCTGATGATTACGGGCGTGAGGCCGATCTGCAGTTTTTTCGACAATGCGTCCAGGTCGGCGTTGGCCAGCACCACGCAGCCGTTGCTCGCGCGTGGGGCGCGGCTGTAGGTATCGCTGGGCGTGCCATGCAGCCAAATGCCGTGGCCGTTGCGGCCGTGGCGCCGGTCCCATTCGTTGGGATAGCTGATCGGGAAAGCGCCGCTGCCGTAGAAATCGGAGAGCTTGCTCCGCGGCAGGCTGGCCGTGACGTGGTATACGCCCACCGGCGTTTTTTCGTCGCCTTCGCGTGTTTTCTCGCCGCTGCGCTTGCCGGTGCTGATGTAATAGTCGGCGACGAAGCGCGGCCGGCCATTCTCGTTTTGATAGAGATACAGGCGCGAGCGTTTGTTGTCGACGACGATGGCATAGCGCTGGTCGGCGCGCAACTGCAGCAGATAGCGCGGCACCTGGTCCTGCGACGGGCGGTAGCGGTAGGCATGCAGACGGACCAGCGCCTCGGCGCGCAGGTCATCGAGCCGTGCGTTCGAGCCTTGCGGGGCATTGCCGAAGGTTTTGAGCTCGCGGCCGCGGGCGAGCAGCAGATCGCCCTTGATCAGATAGGCCAGGCGGAAATTGGGTTTGGCCCGAATCAGCGCTTCGACGTTATTGAGCGCCAGATCAAGGTGGTTGTCCTCGATTTCATCGAACACCTTGCCCAGCATGTTGTCGGTGCTCTGGTCCGCCCGCGCGGCGGGCGGGGACAGGAGGAAGGCGCTGGCGAAGACCAGCGCCCCGGCGAGTAGTGTTTTCGATAGCCCGCGCCGCAACTGCATCAATTAGTTGACCCGCTCTTCATGGATTAGCCACTTGCCATTGCTTTTGACCATGACCAGCGTTTTAGTTCCAGACGCCTTGATCAGGTCAGAGCGGTAGACCTGGCGGAAGCTCACGCTCGCGGCGTTGTCGCCGCCGATGCTGACTTTGGGCGATTCGACTTCAACTTCGATCTTCTTCGGCGCGATGATGCGCTGCCTGCGCGCCTTTTCCCAATCGGCGCGCGATTCGCCCTTGGGGGTCTTGAAGTCCTTGGCGTAATGGGCGAGGTAGCCGGCCACATCCTTCTTCGACCAGGCGCTGGCCCAGCCGCGCACGGCCTTGATGAGCGCTTCGGATTCGGCTGCCTTGGCGTCCACGGACTTCGCCGCCGGCTCGGCTGCTTTGGCTTCAGCCGCCTTCGGTTCGGCCTTGGCCTCGGGCGCTTTCGGTTCCGCCTTGGGCGGAACCGCCTTTGCCGGAACCACCTTCGGTGCCGCCGCCGTCTTGGGTTCCGCGGCAGGTTTGGCGCTGACGGTCGCGCTTACCTTGCCGGCATCGGCCACGCTGGACGGGGCAGCTTCCGGTGCCTTGCCGGGTTCGGCGCGTGCAGGGGTGCGGGCAGCGCGCGATCCGCTGCTGATCAGCTCGCCTATCATGGCCAGTTTGGTCTTGGCGCCGGTGTTGGAGGAGTCGAGCTGCAGCGCCTTGTCGTAGGCCTGGCTCGCGAGCTTGGCATAGATGTCGCCCAGATTCTCGTGCGCGGTGGCGTAGCTCGGATGCGTGCGAATGGAGGCCTCCAACGCGACCCGGGCTTTTTCGTACTGGCCCTGTGCGGCGTACAGCACGGCCAGGTTGTTGTAGGGTTCGGGCAGCTCGGGATAATCCTCCGACAGCTTCAGGAACACCTGGATGGCATCGTTCGCACGGCCCATCTCCGTCAATATTAGGCCTTTCAGAAAACGCCCTTGCGCGTCACGCGGTTTGCCTGCCAGGTACTTGTCCACGCGCTCGAGCGCCGGCTGCAGCTGGCCTTGCCGCATCATGCGGTTGATATCCTGCAGCTCGTCGGCGTGGACGGCGGCCGCCGCCAATGCGATGCCTAGCGCGAGGGCGATGCGGCGAAGGAGGGGGTGCATTGTGTTATACTTTCTCGCGCCAGTAGTAGGAATTAAATTAGCCCCGCATTCTAACAAGAACACCGGAACGTCCACAACAGAAACCGCTGCCGAGGCTTCGGTGGCGGCGCCGCCGTTACGCCAAGGCGTGCGGCGCGGCAGACCGCATCCTGGCCGCAGATTGCGCATGCTAAAGATATACAACACCCTAGACCGTCGCAAGCAGGATTTTGTTCCCATCGAGCCGGGCCGGGTGCGCATGTACGTATGCGGCATGACCGTCTACGATTACTGCCATCTGGGCCATGCGCGCGTCATGGTCGTGTTCGACATGGTGCAACGCTGGCTGCGCGCCTCCGGATACGAGCTCACCTACGTACGCAATATCACCGACGTCGACGACAAGATCATCCGTCGCGCCGTGGAGAATGGCGAGACCATCAGCGAGCTTACCGCGCGTTTCATCTCCTACATGGACGAGGATGCGGCGGCCCTCGGGGTGCAAAAACCCGATCACGAGCCGCGCGCCACCCAGCACATAGGCGGCATGCTGGATCTGATCGAGGCGCTGCAGGCCAAGGGTCTGGCCTACCGCGCCGAGAGCGGCGACATCAACTACGCCGTGCGCAAGTTTCCCGGCTACGGCAAGCTCTCGGGCAAGTCGCTCGACGAGCTGCGCGCAGGCGAGCGCGTCGAAGCCGATCCGAGCAAACACGACCCGCTCGACTTCGTACTGTGGAAGCGCGCCAAGCAGGGCGAGCCCGCCTGGCCTTCGCCCTGGGGCGAGGGCCGTCCGGGATGGCACATCGAGTGCTCGGCCATGTCGTGTCAGCTGCTCGGCATGCATTTCGACATTCACGGCGGCGGCCAGGACCTGCAGTTCCCGCACCACGAGAACGAGATCGCCCAGTCGGAGGGCGCGCACGGCGGAACTTTCGTGAATTACTGGATGCACAACGGTTTCGTGCGCGTAGACGACGAGAAGATGTCCAAGTCGCTCGGCAATTTTTTCACCATACGCGAGGTGCTGAAGCAATACGATGCTGAAGTGGTGCGGTTTTTCATCCTGCGCGCGCACTACCGCAGTCCGCTCAACTACTCCGACCAGCACCTGGACGACGCCAGGGGCGCGCTGACGCGCCTGTACACGGCGCTCAAGAATGTCCCGCCGCAGGCGATGGCGATCGACTGGAACGATGCTTACGCCGGCCGCTTCAGGGCGGCAATGGACGACGACTTCAACACCCCGGAGGCCATGGCAGTATTGTTCGATCTGGCGGCTGAGGCGAATCGCAGCAAGTCGGCGGCCAGCTCGGGTCTGTTGAAGGCGCTGGGCGGGACCCTCGGGCTGCTCGG
>JAKAIH010000368.1 GCA_021825225.1 Pseudomonadota bacterium | reverse complement strand
ATCGAGCTGCAATGATCGGTCTTACAGAAATCCACGCTAACCGCCCTTCTTCTCCAGGTTCGCCCGGTTGATTTCTATCTTGGCCGTCGCCCTGAGGTTGGCGACGTAGGCGCTCGCGTCTTCCCGCGCCGCTTGCTGCACCAGTTGCTGCTGCAGCTGCTTCTCCTGCGCCGCATCGGCCGGCGGCGCGTCGATCACGCGCGAAATGCGATAAATGCCGTAGCCGCGACCGGGCAGGTCCACGCCCAGGTACGCGGGCAGCTTGCTCGTATCGGCGCGGAAGATCGCCTTCATGGCCTCCGGCTCCACCTGCGGCTTGCCCTGGCGGCTCACGCTCTTGACCGCGCCCCAGGCGAGTCCTGCGTCCTTGCCTTGCTGCAATTCGGCGAATTTTTCCGCGCCGCGCTTGACCGCCAAGGCCATGGCTTCCTGCTCGGTAAGCTTCTTCGCAATATCGGCCTTGACCTCATCGAACGGCTTCGGCGCCGCGGCCTTGTGCTCGAGCACGCGCGCCACCACCATCGTATCCGGACTGACTTCCACCGCTTCGGTGTTGTGCTTGTTCTTGAGCGAATCGGGCGAGAACAGCGCATCGAGTATCTTCTGGTTGCCGAGCACACCAGCCGCCGGATTGGCTTGGCGGGTTAGCCATCCGGACTGCTGCAGCTTGAGCTTGAACTTGTCGGCGATCGGCTGCAGGCTGTCCGGCTGTTCGTAGGCGAGATTGCTGAAAGTTTCCTCGGCCTCGGCGAATTTCTTGCCCAGTCGCTGCTTCTTCAGCTCCTTCTCAATCTCGGGGCGCATCGCCTGAAAGTCCTTGGCTGCGGGCGCCGCGATCAGGATGTGGCTCGCTCTGCGCTCCTCGGGCTCGCCGTCCTTGGCCGGTTTGATGGCAGTCAGCTTGATGATGTGAAAGCCGAAGCTCGACTCTACGATGCCGCTCAGCTGGCCCGGCTTCAGCGCGAATACCGCATCTTCGAAAGATTTGACCATCGCGCCGCGCGCGAAAAATCCGAGGTCGCCGCCTTTGTCCTTCGAACCCGGGTCCGCAGAATACTGCTTGGCCAGCTCGGCAAACTTGTCCGGAGCGGCGCGCACCTGCGCCAGCACGTCTTCGGCTTTCTTCCGCGCTGCGGCGCGCTCCTCGAATTTGGCGCGCACGTTAGCGTCATACCAGCTGTGCATGTCCGCCTCGCTCACTGTCTCCTGTGCGGCCAGAACATCGGTATTGAGCAGCGCGTACTCGGCGCGAACCTGCTCGGGCACCACGAATTCGCCCGGATGGGTATCGTAATAGGCCTTCACCGCGTCAGGTGCGATCTTGACCTCGCGCGCGAACTGTTCGACCGGCAGCAGCACTTCGGACACTTCGCGTTGCTGACCCTGAATCGCGAGCACGCGCGCAAGCTGCGTTTTTCCCACCAGGCTCGAGTCCGCGATCGCGCTATCGAGCTGCTGCAGCTCGACATCGCGCCGCAGCCGCGCCTCGAATCCCACGTCGCTCATCCCCTGCGCGCGCAGCAGTGCCTCATAGCGCGACTTGGAGAATTTGCCGTTTTCCTGAAATGCGGGCATCGCGACGATAATTTCGCGCAGCTGCTGATCGGTCACCGCCAGATTGCTCTTGACCGCCTGCACCGCGAGCAGTCGCTGCTGAATCAGCTGGTCGAGGAGCTGGGCGCGCTGTTCCGGCGAGTCGAGCATCGCGGGGTCGAAATTTCCGCCGAGCAGTGCGCGCAGTCGCTCCTGCTGCTCGCGCAGCGCCTGGCTGAAATCCTGCAGCGTGATCTTCTGCCCCGCAACCTCGGCTACATCCTCCTCGGTGCTGGCACCCCGCCGGTAGGAATCGATGCCCCAGAATGCGAACGGCAGCGTAATCAACGCCAGCAGCAGCTGTACCAGCGTTTTGTGCTTGTGGACTAGATCGAACATGATTTCTCGCTAAAGTTGCACGGCAAAAACCTCGGCACGGTGCGCAACGCCAGGCACGAGCCACAAAACAGCCGCGCCAGAATCACGCGCGGCGGTCGTTCAAACTAAAAAGGCGAACCCTGTCTGGGTTCGCCTTTCGTTGTTGGCGGAGTGGACGGGACTCGAACCCGCGACCTCTGCCGTGACAGGGCAGCATTCTAACCAACTGAACTACCACTCCAGCAATACCGAACACCCTGGTGGGTGCTGAGAGGCTCGAACTCCCGACATTCGCCGTGTAAAGGCGACGCTCTACCAACTGAGCTAAGCACCCTCTTGGACCGATTGCGACGCGGGACGCTCTGGTCCAAAAAGGGCGCTAGTTTAACGCATCTTTCAGCGCTTTGCCAGCACGGAATTTCGGCACCCGTGCGGCTTTGATCTTGATGCTGGCGCCGGTACGCGGATTGCGCCCGTTGCGCGCCGCACGCTTGCCGACGTAGAACGTGCCAAAGCCAACCAGCGTCACCATGCCGCCTTTTTTCATGGCGGTTTTGATCGCAGCCACGGTCGCGTCCAGAGCGCGTCCGGCCGCCGCCTTGGACACATCCGCCGACTTCGCGATTTGATCGATCATTTCTGACTTATTCACGTTGAACCCCCTTTTCTCTTATCGAATTTCGCTATGGGAAATACCAGGATTGGAGTATTTGGCTGGCGGCGTCAGGATGCGGTCAAAATACAGGCTGGCCGCGTTCGACCATCATTATAAGACCTTTATAGCAAGCGCCGTTCGCGCGTGTCAAGCGCTTTTCCCGCACCAGCAAGGCGCGCTCAATGCGTGATGACTCCGCTCACCGGCGGGCCTTCCGCGGCCGGCGTAATCGCTGCGACTTCGTCCTTCTTCGCAAGCGCTTCGGGCCTGCGCTCCAGCGCCAGTTCAAGCACTTGGTCGATCCACTTCACCGGCACGATCTCGAGGCGATTCTTCACGTTTTCGGCGATCTCGGTGAGGTCCTTCACGTTTTCTTCAGGAATCAACACCGTCTTGATGCCGCCGCGGTGCGCCGCCAGCAGCTTCTCCTTCAATCCGCCGATGGGCAATACTTCCCCGCGCAGGGTAATTTCGCCGGTCATGGCCACGTCGGCGCGCACCGGAATGCCGGTGAGTATCGATACCATCGCAGTGCAGATGCCGATACCCGCGCTCGGCCCGTCCTTGGGCGTCGCGCCCTCGGGCAGGTGAATGTGCAGGTCTATCTTCTGGTAGAAATCCTCCGCTACGCCGAGCTTTGCCGAGCGGCTGCGCACCACGGTCAGCGCGGCCTGGATCGACTCCTGCATCACTTCGCCCAGCTTGCCGGTGGTGATGCTCTTGCCCTTGCCCGGCATCACGACGGCTTCGATCGTGAGCAGTTCGCCGCCGACCTCGGTCCAGGCGAGGCCCGTGACCTGTCCGACCTGGTTCTTTTTTTCCGCGATGCCGAAACTGTATTTGCGCACGCCCAGGAATTTGTCCAGGTTCTTCGCCGTGACCACGATCTTGCTGTCGCGGCTCTTGGTAACGAGCGTCTTCACCACCTTACGGCAGATCTTGGATACCTCGCGCTCCAGGCTGCGCACACCCGCTTCGCGCGTGTAATAGCGAATGACGTCGCGTATCGCCGATTCGGCGATGGAGACTTCATCGAGCTTGAGCCCGTTGTTCTTGAGCTGCTTCGGCAGCAGGTAGCGCGTCGCGATATGCACTTTCTCGTCCTCGGTGTAGCCCGAGAGCCGGATGACTTCCATGCGATCGAGCAGCGCCGGCGGAATATTGAGCGTGTTCGCGGTGGCGACGAACATCACCTCGGACAAGTCGTATTCGACCTCGACATAATGGTCGACGAAG
>JAKAIH010000367.1 GCA_021825225.1 Pseudomonadota bacterium | reverse complement strand
GGGTAGATGTTCACGCCGCCGGAGATGATCATGTAGGCCTTGCGGTCGGTGAGATAGAGATAGCCCTCGGCGTCGAGATAGCCGACGTCGCCCAGGCTCGACCAGCCCTGCTCGTTGTACGCGCCCCGGGTCTTGGCCGGGTCCTTGTGATAGGCGAACTCGGGGCCGCCTTCGAAATACACCTGGCCGACCTCGCCGATGGGGCATTCCTTGTCCTCCGCGCCGACGATGTGGATCTTGCCGACGAGCGCTCGGCCGACCGTGCCGCGGTGGGCGAGCCACTCCGCGGTATTGGCGATGGTGACACCGTTGCCTTCGGTGCCGGCGTAATACTCGATGAATATCGGCCCCCACCAATCGATCATCTTCTGTTTCACCTCGACCGGGCAGGGCGCGGCGGCATGCACCGCCGCCTTCAGCGACGACACATCGTATTTGGCGCGCACCGCGTCGGGGAGCTTGAGCATGCGCACGAACATGGTCGGCACCAGCTGCGACTGCGTGCAGCGCTGCGTCTCGACCAGACGCAGGTAGTCCTCCGGGTCGAACTTCTCCATGATGACGGACGTGCCGCCGAGCGCGCCGACCATCATGTTGAAGCGCAGCGGCGCCGCGTGGTACAGCGGCGCCGGCGACAGATAGACGCTAGCCGCGTTCACGCCGCACATCTTCTGCGCCAGCAGCTGCAGCAGCGGTGACAGCGTCCCCAGCGGCTCGTTCCTGAACGGCGGTTTCACGCCCTTGGGCCGGCCGGTGGTGCCCGAGGAATAGAGCATGTCGTAGCCGACGATCTCATCGAGAATGGGCGTCGCCGGCTGCGCGGCGAGCGCCGCATCCCACGAAACCCAGCCCGGCGCCACCGCGCCGCTCATGTAGCGCGCAGCCGTGGCCGGCAGCAGCGGCGCGAGCTTTTCCGCGAGCGCTTTGAGCGCATCGGACACGACGAACACTTTCGCGCCGCAATCGCCGACGATGTAGGCGATCTCCTCGGGGACGAGGTAGGTGCTGATCGCGGTGTAGTAGATGCCGCTCCTTTGCGCGGCCCAGCAGATCTCGAAGAACTTGAGCGAGTTCT
Source organism: Pseudomonadota bacterium (assembly GCA_021825225.1). GTDB lineage: Bacteria > Pseudomonadota > Gammaproteobacteria > Burkholderiales > SG8-39 > 2-12-FULL-64-23. The sequence continues at coordinate 2,734 of JAKAIH010000367.1, read as the reverse complement.
CGCACAGCAGCGCCAGGTGATCGCCGGCCTTGAGCCCGAGCGAGCGCAGCAGTTGCGCGCCGCGGTTCGAGGCCTGGTCGAGCTCGCGATAACTGAGCGTCCTGCCGCTCGCGGCCATCCGGTAGACGACCTTGTCCGGCTGGGTGCGGGCATGGTGCGAGGGGTGCAGCATGATCGATTCCTCCCTTATTTTTGTAGTCCGACCGCGCATGATATCGGCAGTGGGAAATCTTACTCTCGAAAACGGATCGGCCTAAAATGCTCCGGTCCGGACAACGCACTGCGCAAGAGGAATTGCCCATGGTGACGCTTAGCAACCGATGCACCCGCAGCCTGAACCTGAGGCATCCGATCGTATCCGCACCGATGGCGTTCGCCGGCGGCGGCGCGCTCGCGGCGGCGGTCAGCCGCGCCGGCGGCCTGGGCCTGATCGGCGGCGGCTACGGCGACCCCGCCTGGATCGAGGAACAGTTCGCCGCGGCCGGCAACGCGCGCATCGGCATCGGCTTCATCACCTGGTCCCTGCGCAAGTCGCCCTCGCTGCTCGCCGACGCGCTGAAACATCGTCCTGCCGCCGTCATGCTGTCCTTCGGCGATCCCCGCCCGTTCGCGGGCGAGATTCGCAGCGCCGGCGCGAAGCTGATCTGCCAATGCCAGAACATGGAGCACGTGGAGGACGCGCTGGACGTCGAGGCCGATGTCGTCATCGCCCAGGGTGCCGAGGCCGGTGGACACGGCGCGCTGCGCGGCACGCTGAGCTTCGTCCCGGAAGCTGCGAATTTCCTCGCGCGGCATGCGCCCGACACGCTGCTGCTCGCGGCAGGCGGCATCGCCGACGGGCGCGGCCTGGCTGCCGCGCTGATGCTCGGCGCCGACGGCGTCCTGGTCGGTACGCGCCTGTGGGCAGCGCAAGAAGCCCTGGTGAAGGAAAGGCATCACCAGGCGATCGTAGAGACGAACGGCGACGGCACGCTGCGCACGCGAGTGGCCGACATCGCGCGGCAGATCCCCTGGCCGCGCGGATTCACGGCGCGCATCCGGCGCAACGCCTTCACCGATCGCTGGCACGGTCGCGAAGAGCAGCTCGAACAGAACCTCGCCGTAGAGGGGCCGCGCTATCGCCAGGCCTTCGCCGAGGGCGACCCCGACAACACCGGCGTCTGGTTCGGCGAAGCCGCCGGCCTGATCGAGGCGATCGAGCCGGCGGCGCTCATCGTCGAGCGCATGGCGGCCGAAGCGGCGCAGCAGCTCGCGCGCCACGGCGGCGCGGCGCTCGCCTGAGCGAATCGGCCTAGAATTCGCTACTTCGGTCGGTGGGTGCGCGCCGCAAATGCGCGCGCCCTTGCCGACCAAGCAGTCAGACAGATCATCGCAAGGAGCAAACCCATGTCCGAGCTCGAATCCTTCCGGCGCGAGACGCGCGCCTGGCTGGATGCCAATTGTCCGGCGGAGATGCGCCGGCCGGTCACAAGCGAAGCCGACGCCTGCTGGGGCGGCCGCCATTTCAAATTCCAGTCGGAAGCGCAGCGCCGCTGGCTGCAACTCATGGGCGAGCGCGGCTGGACCGTGCCCGCCTGGCCCAAGGCCTACGGCGGCGGCGGCCTGTCGAAGGAAGAGGCGGCGGTGCTCAATGCGGAAATGCGCGCGCTCGGCTGCCGCCCGCCGCTGGTGAGCTTCGGCATCTGGATGCTCGGGCCGGCACTGCTCGCGCACGGCACCGAGGAGCAAAAGCTCGAGCACCTGCCCAAGATCGCGCGCGGCGAAATCCGCTGGTGCCAGGGCTATTCCGAACCCAACGCGGGCTCCGATTTGGCGTCCCTTGCGACCAAGGCCGAGGTGCACGACGACCACCTGATCATCAACGGCCAGAAAATCTGGACTTCCTACGCCGACGAGGCCGACTGGATTTTCTGCCTGGTGCGCACCAGCACCGCGAAAAAACACACCGGCATCAGTTTCGTGCTGTTCGACATGGCGTCCGCGGGCGTTACGACGCGGCCGATCGTGCTGATCTCGGGCAAGTCGCCGTTCTGCGAAACCTTCTTCGACAACGTGCGCGTGCCGCGGCGCAACGTGGTGGGCGAACTCAACGCGGGCTGGACCATCGCCAAATACCTGCTCACGCACGAGCGCGAAATGATCGGCGGCATCGGCGAGCGCTCGAACGTAAAACCGCTGGGCGAATTCGCCGCCGACGCGGTCGGCCGCGACGCGAGCGGCCGCATATGCGAAGCCTCGCTGCGCGCGCAGATCGCGCGCTTCGAAATCGACGAGGCGGCGTTTCGCCTGCTGATGCAGGCCACGGGTGACCGCGCGCGCCGCGGCGAAGGCAATCCGGCCATGTCCTCGGCGTTGAAGTTCTATGGCGCGGAACTCAACAAGCGGCGCTGGGAGCTCATGATTTCGGCCGCGGGCGCCGACGGCCTGGAGTGGGAAGGCGAGCGCTCCAACGACGGCACCGTAGCGCGCACCTGGCTGCGCAGCAAAGGCAATTCGATCGAAGGCGGCACCAGCGAAATTCAGCTCAACGTGGTGGCCAAGCGCATCCTCGGCCTGCCGGGCGTTTAAGGAAGAAAACAGATGGCACTCGTATTGAACGAAGAACAAGGCATGCTGCGCGACAGCGTCAAGGCGTTCCTGTCCGAGCGCGCGCCGGTCGCGCATTTGCGCAAACTGCGCGACAGCCGCGACGCGGTCGGGTTCGATCGCCCGCTGTGGCGCCAATTCGCCGACC
>JAKAIH010000366.1 GCA_021825225.1 Pseudomonadota bacterium | reverse complement strand
GCCCAGTGATAGCTGCGCACCGGCTCGCCCAGCACCAGCCAGGCCGTGGCCGCCGCGTAAATCGGTCCCAGGTACAGCACCACGCCGACGCGCGCCGCGCCGAGTTCGCGCTGCATGTACGAATAGGCGAGATATGCGCCGAATCCGGGAAACAAGGCGAGCGCCAGGACGTAGCCCAAGCTGGTCCAGGAGATCTGCGTCGGCATGAACCACAGCGCCTCGGCCACGGTCGCCGGCGCCAACACCACCAGCCCGCCGGCCATGATCAGGGTCAGGCGCGCGGCCGGCCCGAACGGACTCGGCCAGGCTTTGAGCAGCAGCGAATACGCCGTCCAGGACAGCGTTGCCCCCAGAATCCAGATATCCCCGGCGCTGAATTCCACCTCCGCCAGCGCAGTCCAGCGTCCCTTGAGTACGATGTGCAGCACGCCGGCGAAGGCGAGCGCTACGCCGGCCAGCTGCGGCGCCCCCATGCGTTCCTTCAATGCGAAGCGCGATACCAGCGCGATCATCACCGGCGAAGTCGAATAGATCAGGGAAATGTTGGTGGCCGCAGTGGTGCGCGCACCGATATAGACGAAGGCGCCGCAGATCCACATGCCGAGTGTGCCCAGCACCAGGTATTGCTTCCATTCGCGCCGCAGCGCGATCGGATGCGCTGCGATTTCGCGCCACGAGAACGTCAGCAGCAGCAGGAACGCGAACAGCCAGCGGCCGAACGCCAGCGCGTGCGGGGCGACGCTGCCGGCGGCGCTGCGTGCGACCAGATAGTTGACGCTCCACAGCGCCGGTGCGATGAAGATCAGGGCGTAGGCCCACTGCTTGCGCTGTTTGGGAGTCAATGGCACCCCGAAAAAGTACGGGGCGCGTTGCGCCCCGGCCGCAGGATTATATAGCGCAAGCCGGCGCGATATCCATGCAGCCGCCGTGGTGTCAGGCCATGACGCTGGCACCAAGCGCCCGGCAGCCGATAGAATGGCGACATGTCGGACAGCAAACCAATCACCGGACTGATCCTCGCCGGCGGCCAGGGCAGGCGCATGGGCGGCGTCGACAAGGGACTGCAGATGTTCCGCGGCAAGCGCCTGGTCGACCACGTCTACGAGCGCCTCGCGCCGCAGGTCGGCGGCATCGTCATCAACGCCAACCAGAATCACGACGCCTACAAGAGCTTCGGCGTGCGCGTGGTCAGCGACGCCATCGGCGGATTCGCCGGCCCGCTCGCGGGACTGCACGCCGGTCTGTCGGTGTCGCGCCGCCCCTATCTCGCCTCGGTGCCCTGCGATTCGCCGTTTCTGCCGCACGACCTGGTCGCACGCCTGCTCGAGCAATTGAGTGCATCCGGCGCGGACCTGGCCGTAGCCAGGACCGGCGAGCAGCCGCATCCGGTGTTCTGCCTCGCGCACCGCAGCGTGCTCGAACATCTCACCAATTTCCTCAAAGGCGGCGGCCGCAAGATCGACGCCTGGTATGCGAGCCTGAAGGTGGTCGAGGTGAATTTCGACGATCAGGCCGAAGCCTTCAGCAATATCAATACGCTGGAGGAACTGGCGAGCTTCGAGGAAGGAAAGACCATGTCGGCAAGCAATGTCGAAACGGGCGCACCCATCGCGGCAGCCGCGGCCGCTGCGATCGAGTTCGTCTCGGCAGTGCCGGGCACGCCGTCCGAGCCAGCGGTCCCGGATGCACCGGCCGCACATGCCATCGGTGGCGACGCGCTTGCGCGCACCGGTTCACGCGACGCGCTTGCGCGCGTCGTGAGCTGCATCGACGATTACGATCCGAATGCGCTCAAGGTGGAAAAGGCGCGCGAAGCGATTCGCTCGTTTCTAACGCCGGTCGCGACCAACGAGCGGATCGCGCTGCGCGCTGCGCTGGGACGCGTGCTGGGCGAGGACATCATCTCCACGCTGGACGTGCCCGCGCACGACAACTCGGCCATGGACGGCTATGCGCTGCGCCACGCCGATCTGAAAACCGCGGGAGACACGCAATTACGCCTGGCCGGCAGCGCCTACGCCGGACGGCAGTTCGCGGGCAAACTGGCCAAGGGCGAGTGCGTGCGCATCATGACCGGCGCGGTAATGCCGCAGGGCGCAGACACCGTGGTGATCCAGGAAATCGTCCAGGCCGAGGGCGACAAGATACGCATTCCCGCGGGCCAGAAGAAAGGCCAAAACCGCCGCCTCGCGGGCGAAGACCTGGCCGCGGGCAAACCCGTGCTCAAGGCCGGACAGCCGGTCGGACCGGCCGAACTCGGGCTGATCGCGTCGCTCGGTCTGGCCGAAGTGTCGGTGCGGCGGCGACTGCGCGTGGCCTTCTTCTCCACCGGCGACGAGCTCGCTTCGGTCGGCTCGTCGCTGAAGCCGGGCGAAGTCTACGACAGCAACCGCTACACGCTCTACGGCATGCTCACGCGCCTGGGCTGCGACCTGATCGACATGGGCGTGGTGCGCGACGACCCTTTGATCCTGGAGCGCGCGCTCCAGGCCGCGGCTGCGGACGCCGATGTGATCATCACCTCGGGCGGCGTGTCCGTGGGCGAAGCGGATTTCATCCGCGAACTGCTGGGCAAGCTCGGCGAAGTCCTGTTCTGGAAAATCGCGATGAAGCCGGGCCGGCCCATGGCCTTCGGCCGGATCGCTCACGCAGGCAAAGAGGCCCACTTCTTCGGCCTGCCCGGCAACCCGGTGGCGGTGATGGTCACCTTTTATCAGTTCGTGCGCGATGCGCTGCTCGCGCTCTCCGGCCGCACGGATGATTTCGCGCTGCCCTTGCTGCAGGTGCCCTGCATCTCAGCCATCAAGAAGAACCCGGGGCGCACCGAATTCCAGCGTGGCACGCTCGCGCGCGACGGGCAGGGGCAGTGGAGCGTATGTCCGGCCGGTGCGCAGGGCTCGGGCGTGCTGCGCTCGATGGCCGAAGCCAACTGCTTCATCGTGCTCGAGCACGAGCGCGGTTCGGTCAAGCCGGGCGAACTGGTGCAGGTGCAGCTGTTCGACGGACTGGTATAAGGACGTCCGCGTGCGGGCAAGTCCAGCGGCGCAAGCTTCAGGCGTAGCTGGGGCGCTTCTCCAGCGCCAGGTCCAGCGCCTGCGCCAGCGCGGCCATCGCCTTGGAAGCCGGTGCCTCCGGCGTATCCACGAACAGCAGCCGGCGCTTGCGTGCGGCAGCGCGCACCGCGGGATCGCTCGGAATATTGCCCAGATGCTCGAGCCTCAATGATTGCGCCAGCTGTGCGTTGACGAATCGGTCCACGACCTGCTGCAGCTGCTCGGCGAGTTTGCGCCCCTCCGCGGCATCCCGTGCCTGATTGAATACCAGCTTGAGCGAAGTGCGCTGCTGCATCATGGCCAGCACCTTGATGGTGGCGTAGGCGTCGGCAATCGACGCCGGTTCGGGCGTGGCGACGACCAGAACTTCCTTGGCGAGCGACGCGGTATAGAGCACCAGATCGGAAATGCCCGCGCCGGTATCGAGCAGCAGATAGTCGTACTGCCGGCTCAGCCCGTCGATGATCTGGCGCAGATTGTCCTGCACCTCGCCGGTGAGCCGCGAATATTCGACCAGGCCGGAGGCCGCCGGGAGTATCCAGAAGCCGCCCGGGGCGGCCAGCACGATTTCTTCGATGCTGCATTTCCCGCTCATCACGTCATGCAGCGTCGCCTTCGGATAGAGATTCAGGACGACGTCGAGATTCGCCAGCCCGAGATCCGCGTCGAGCACCAGTACGCGCCGCCCCCGCTTGCTCAGCGCGGCAGCCAGATTGGCCGCCACGAAGGTCTTGCCGACGCCGCCCTTGCCGCTGG
>JAKAIH010000365.1:911-3820 GCA_021825225.1 Pseudomonadota bacterium | reverse complement strand
AGGCGAGCGCATTCACCAGGTATTTCATGCGCGCGATGGCGTCCGGCGTGTACTTGCTGTTCGGATAACGGGTGACCAGCTCCTTGAACGCATCGAAGGAGTCGCGCGCCGCCTTGGGGTCGCGTTCGGTCAGGTCCTGCTTGCTGATCCTGCCCAGCAGCCCCAGGTCTTCGTTGAAATTGACCAGGCCCTTCAGGTAATAGACGTAATCGACGTTGGGGTGGTTCGGGTGCAGCTTGATGAAGCGGTCGCAGGCTGCGAGGGACGAGGTCTGGTCGCCGTCCTTGAAGTAGACATAGGCCAGTTCGATCTGCGCCTGCTGCGCATAGCGGCCGTAGGGATAGCGCGCCTCGAGCTTCTCCAGATATTTGATCGCATTGGTATAGCCGCCATCCGCGATCGCGTCCCTGGCTTCGGAGTAAAGCTTGTCGGCGGACCAGCCTGCCGTCTCGTCCTGCACCTCGGGGAGCAAGCCGCAGGCGCCCAACAGCAGGGCGAGAATTACCGCTAAACTACGTTTCATGATGGCAGGCACAGAGATTAGGGAAACGCAAAATTATAACGCAGTCGAAGGCCAGGAGCGGGAAGTTCCCACCGAATGCGCCGGCATGCGATTGGACCAGGCATTGGCGCGGATGTTTCCCGAACATTCGCGCAGCCGCCTCGCCGCCTGGGTCAAGCAGGGCCAGGTGAAGCTGGATCATGCGGCGGTCGACACCAAGCGCAAGGTCTGGGGCGGGGAGCGCGTTACGCTCGCCGCGCTGCCCGAACCCCGGGAAAAGCCCTTGCAGGCCGAGGCGATCGCACTCGCCATCGTGCACGAGGACGAGGCGCTGCTGGTGCTCAACAAGCCGGCTGGCCTGGTGGTGCATCCGGGCAGCGGCAACTGGCAGGGCACGCTGCTCAACGGCCTGCTGCATCATCATCCGCCGCTCGCCGCGATCCCGCGCGCGGGCATAGTGCATCGCCTGGACAAGGATACCAGCGGCCTGCTGGTCGTGGCCAAGACGCTGGAAGCGCAGACCGACCTGGTGCGGCAGTTGCAGGCGCGCACGGTGAAGCGCCAGTACCTCGCGCTGGTGCACGGAGCGGTGACGCGAGACGGTTCGGTCGACGCGCCCATAGGCCGGCACCAGACCCAGCGCACGCGCATGGCGGTAAGCGAGCACGGCAGGGCGGCGCGCACCCATTACCGCGTGCTCGAGCGCTATGCGCAGGCGACCCTGCTCGAATGCAGCCTGGATACCGGGCGCACGCATCAGATCCGGGTGCACCTGCAGTCTATCGGCCATCCGCTGGTGGGCGATCCGGTCTATCGCGCCGGGCGCGGGGCCGCGGTGGGGCCGCTGGCGAATTTCAAGCGTCAGGCGCTGCATGCCTACCGTCTGGGCTTGGTGCATCCGGTCAGCGGCGCCGCCATGCAATGGGAGGCGCCGCTGCCCGAGGATATGCGCGCCCTGTTGGAGGCGATTGCGACATGAGCGACCATGGCTGGATCGTGCCCGACTGGCCGGCGCCGCCGAATGTGCGCGCGCTCATCACCACCCGCGCGGGCGGCGCCAGCCGCGGCGCCTATGCAGGTCTGAATCTGGGCCTGCTATCGGGCGACGACTCCGGGGATGTTGCGCGCAACCGCGCCAACCTGCGGCAGTGGCTGCCGGCCGAGCCGCTGTGGCTGCGCCAGGTGCATGGAACGACCGTGGTCGAGGCCGACCGTACCGAAGAGAGTCCCGAGGCCGATGCGGCGCTGGCGCGCCGGCCGGGGAGGGTATGCGCCGTGCTGACCGCGGATTGCCTGCCCTTGCTCCTGTGCGATGAGCTGGGAACCATCGTCGCGGCGGTACATGCGGGCTGGCGCGGGCTTTGCGCCGGTGTGATCGGGCAGACGCTGCGCGCCATGGATCGGCCGGCGCAGACGCTGCTCGCCTATCTGGGGCCTGCGATCGGACCCGCGGCGTACGAGGTCGGCGCAGAGGTGCGCGAGGCTTTCGTCGACGCGGATGCGCAAGCCGACACCGCGTTCGTGCCCGGCAAACCTGGCAAGTTCCGCGCCGATCTGTATGCGCTCGCGCGACTGCGCCTTGCGCGCGGCGGCGTCGCCAGAGTCTACGGCGGCGGTTATTGCACCTACACCGAGCGCGAGCGCTTTTATTCCTATCGCCGCGACGGCATCACCGGGCGCATGGCGAGCCTGATCTGGATGGAATCCTGAAATGACCACGTTGGGCTGGATTACCGCTGCGAGCATCCTGGGCGGGGTGCTGTCGGTCGCGTTCGCGGCACTGTTCGCGCTTACCGCGCGCGCGGCCTGGGTGCCGATGCTGGTCAGCTACGCCATCGGCGCCCTGCTCGGCGCGGCCTTCCTCGAGCTGCTGCCGCATGCGTTCGAGGGCGCCATGAGCGTGCACAGCGTCGCCGCCACCATTCTCGCCGGCATTTTCGGCTTCTTTATCCTGGAGAAGCTGGTGCTGTGGCGCCATTGCCATGTCGAGGACTGCGATGCGCACGACCAGCACGCCAATTCGCACGACCACGGGCGCAGCGGCATGCTGATTCTCATCGGCGACAGCTTTCACAATTTTTGCGATGGCATCCTGATCGCTGCCGCGTTCCTGGAGAATACCCAACTCGGCGTCGTCACTGCACTGGCGATCATTGCGCACGAGATTCCGCAGGAGGTGGGGGACTTCCTGATCCTGCTGCACTCGGGCTACAGCCGCACGCGCGCCTTCATGCTCAACCTGCTGTCGAGCTTCGCCATGTTCGCCGGCGGACTGGTCGCCTACTTCGCGCTGCAGGCGCTGCAGCAATGGGTGCAGGGCATACTTGCGCTCGCCGCCGCCAGCATGATCTACGTCGCGGTGGCCGACCTGATTCCTGGCCTGCACAAGCGCACCGAACTGCGCGCC
>JAKAIH010000365.1:0-901 GCA_021825225.1 Pseudomonadota bacterium | reverse complement strand
TTGTCCCAATCGGTGCTGATTGCGCTCGGCGTCAGTTCGATCTGGCTGGTCGGCTATCTCACGCGGAATTACGCGGCTTAAAACAACGATCTCTGCGCGAACAATTGGCCGCAGGCAAACGCTATAATGCCGGCTGCCTATTATCCGAGCGGGGCGTAACTTGATTTTGCTTACCGGCGGCGCCGGCTTCATCGGCTCCAATTTCGTACTGCAATGGCTGGCGGCGCAAGACGAGCCCGTCGTCAATCTCGACAAACTGACCTACGCAGGCAACCTGCGCAACCTCGACAGCTTGCGCGGCGATGCGCGCCACATTTTCGTCCAGGGCGACATCGACGACACCCAACTCGTGGCGCGGCTGCTGCGCGAGCATCGACCGCGCGCCGTGCTCAATTTTGCCGCCGAAAGCCATGTGGACCGCTCCATCTTGGGGCCGGCCGAGTTTGTGCGCACCAATATTCACGGCACCTTCAACCTGCTGGAAGCGGCGCGCGCCTATTGGAGTGAACTCGAGGGAGAGGTAAAGCAGCGCTTTCGCTTTCTGCAAGTCTCCACCGACGAAGTCTACGGCTCGCTTGGCGCCAAGGATCCGGCGTTTCGCGAAACCACGGCATACGCGCCGAACAGCCCCTACGCCGCGTCCAAGGCCGCGGCCGATCACATGGTGCGGGCCTACCACCACACCTACGGGCTGCCGACGCTCACCACCAACTGCTCCAACAATTACGGTCCCTACCAGTTCCCGGAAAAGCTCATACCGCTGGTGATTTTGAACGCGCTTGCGGGCAAGGCGATCCCTGTTTATGGCGATGGCCAGAACGTGCGCGACTGGCTGTTTGTGGACGATCATTGCAGCGGCATCCGCCGAGTGCTGGAGGCGGGGCAGCCGGGAGAGGTCTAC
>JAKAIH010000364.1 GCA_021825225.1 Pseudomonadota bacterium | reverse complement strand
GGTTGGTTTCGTTGCTGGATACTCAGCGACGCCTCCAGCGTAGTTTATGAACCGCCGTATGCGGAACCGCACGTACGGTGGTGTGAGAGGGCTGAGGGGGTAACCCCTCACCCTACTCGATCCCGCGCGCCAGGCGCATCGCGCTGTACTTCATCCGGTGAATCAGCAAAAAAATTTGACTAATCTGATATTTAACTGCAAGAATGGGCATTATCGCCCTGTTTATAAATGAGACTTACCCGTGCTGCACGACATTCAAGCGGCGCAACGCAAACAGGGGTACTGAACAAGGCGTCGAGGCGACGCGCGCTCAAGTGCACCTCGGCAGGAGGTGCGCGCTGCTATGTCGCTTCCGCGGAAAGAACACAGGCGCTTGGGCTAATGTCGTAAAATGCCTTCGCTATCGGACAGATAGCCGGGCGTTAGCAAAAGAAGATCAGGGACGCAGGGGGCCGGGTATGACGAAAGCGGGATCTTGGAACACCGAGCGTATTCTCGGCGTCGCCGACATGAACGGCGGTGTTTAGGAAGCGCGCCGCATGGATCTGAGCCAGGCCCTGGAGATCGCGAGCCATACCGACCCCGGCATGGTGCGCTCGAACAACGAGGACTCGATTGCATCGGTCCCGGACCAGGGGCTGGTGGTGCTTGCCGACGGCATGGGAGGCTACAACGCCGGCGAAGTGGCGAGCGGCATGGCGACCACGATGCTCACCACCGAATTGCGGCAGCTGCTGGAGAAGCACGCTCCATACGAAGTCGACCCGCAAAGCGGGCAGAAGGCCGCGCTGAAAATGCTGCAACAGCAGATCGCGAAGGCCAATACGTCGATTTACCAGGCGTCGCAGAGCCAGCCGCAGTATGCAGGCATGGGTACGACGCTGGTGGTGGCGCTGTTCTACGATAACAAGTTGATGGTCGCGCACATCGGTGATTCGCGCCTGTACCGGATGCGCGGCGACGAGTTCAGTCAGGTGAGCAAGGACCATTCGCTGCTGCAGGAGCAGATCGATGCCGGTATGCTGACCAAGGAGCAGGCGAAGCATTCGTCGAACAAGAATCTGGTCACGAAGGCGCTGGGCATCGATCCGGCAGTGGAGCCGGAGATTCACGAATACGATACCCAGCCCGGCGACATCTATCTGCTGTGCTCCGACGGACTGTCGGATATGGTGAGCGACGATGATATCGGCATGACGCTGCAGGCGCTGGGCGCCAACCTGAACCTGGCGGTGCAGCAATTGGTGCAGATGGCCAACGACAACGGCGGGCGCGACAATGTGTCGGTGATCCTGATCAAGATATTGCGTGAATACCCGGCCGGACAGGGCTTGGCATCGAAAATTTTCGGATGGTTTAGATAGCACGAGGATAACGCTATGGCGAAGCTGATACTCAGTATGGACGGTTTGGTGCTCAAGGAAATTCCGCTTTCCAAGGAGCGCACCACCATCGGCCGCAAACCGCACAATGATATCCAGATCGACAACCTGGCCGTCAGCGGCGAGCATGCCGTAATCGTGACCATACTTGCAGATTCGTTCCTCGAGGACCTGGGCAGCACCAACGGCACCTTCGTCAACGGCAAGACGGTCAAAAAGCACTTCCTCCAGAACAACGACGTGATCGAGCTCGGAAAATACAAGCTCAAGTACATCAGCGAGGCGCTGGCGGGCGCCGCCAAGGCCGCCGATTTCGAGAAGACCATGGTGTTGCGCCCGGGTGCGATGCGCAAGCCGCCCGAAACTCCCGCGCCTGCCGCCGCTCCTGCGCATGTCGCCGCACCTGCGACTCCCGCGCCGGCCCACACCGCGACCATGCCCGCTGCGGCGCACGCCACGGCAGCACCGGCGGAGGCCGCCGCCGCGGTTGCGGCCACGGCCAGGTCCCACGCCGACACTCAAGTCGGCGTCACTGCAGCATCGGTTGCAGCAGCGGCGGCCTCTCCGGCGCCTGCACCTGCACCTGCACCCATACCGGTGCGCCACGCCATACTGAAGCTCATGTCCGGCGCCAATGCGGGCAAGGAACTGGAGATCACCAAGCCGCTTACCACTCTGGGCAAACCGGGCGTCCAGGTCGCGGTGATCACACGGCGGCCGCAGGGCTTTTTCATCACTCACGTAGAAGGCGCCAACAAGCCGAGTGTCAACGGCAGGCCGATCGAGCTGCAGGCGCACGCGCTCAATGATCATGACCTCATCGAACTTGCCGGGGTGAAGGTGGAATTCTTCTTCAAGTCCTGATTTGCCGCTCCAGGAATAGCAAGGAGAAGACTTGAAGCGACATTTCCTCAGGATCGCGCTTGGCCTGGCACTGATGCTGGTGTTCGTCGGCCATGTCGCCGAACTCTACAATATCGGCCTGATCACCCGGCTCGACAACATCATCTACGACACCCGACTCGCGCTGACCATGCCGGGCGGCGTGGACCCGCGAATTGTCATCCTCGACATCGACGAGCGCAGCCTGGACAAGAACGCACTCGGGCGCTGGCCCTGGCGCCGCGACAAACTCGCCGCGCTGCTGAAGAAACTGTTCGATGAATACGGCATCGTCATCGCCGGCTTCGACGTGGTGTTCGCCGAACCCGATGAGAGTTCCGGCCTGCCGGTGCTGGAAAAACTCGCCAAAGGCAAGCTCAAGGACGTGGGCCCGTTTCAGTCGGCGCTGAAGGAGCTGCGCCCGGAACTCGATTACGACAACATTTTTGCCAAAACCCTCAAGGGGCGGCCAGTCGTGCTGGGCTATTATTTCAACAGCGACGAGAGCGCCGTGCAATCGGGCGCGATACCCAAGCCGGTGCTGCCGGAGGGCACGTTCAAGGGGCGCAATATCCGCTTCACCACCTGGCGCGGCTACGGCGGCAATCTACCGGAATTTCAGGCCAATGCCGCCAATGCCGGTCACTTCAATCCGCTGGTCGATTCCGACGGCGTGTCGCGGCGCGTGCCGATGCTGGCCGAATACCACGGCGCCTATTACGAGGCGCTGTCGCTGGCGATGGTGCGGGTGCTGGCCGGGTACCCGAAGGTCGAGCCGGGATTCGCATCCGACGATTTTTCCAGCAAGAGCTACTCCGGGCTGGAATGGCTGAAGGCCGGGCCGGTGACGATTCCGGTGGACGACACCGTGAGCGCGTTCATTCCCTACCGCGGCAAGCGCGGCAGCTTCAAATATATTTCGCTCGCCGACGTCTATTTCGACAAGGTGCCGAAAGACGAGTTGCGGGGCAAGATCGCGCTCATCGGCACGTCCGCGCCGGGGCTGCTCGATCTGCGTTCCACGCCCGTGGGCAGCGTGTACCCCGGGGTGGAAATCCACGCCAACATGATCGCGGCGATGCTCGATAACGACTTCAAGCAGAAGCCGGCCTACATGCTGGGTACCGAGGTGATCCTGCTGCTGATCGGCGGCATCACGCTGTCGCTGCTGGTGCCGCTGCTGAGCCCGCTGAAGTCGACGCTGGTGTCGCTGCTGGCGATAGTCCTCATTACCGGTCTCGACGTGGTCGTGTGGACCAAGGGCGGCCTGATATTGCCCCTGGCCTCCAGCCTGCTGATGATCATCGCGCTGTTCCTGTTCAATATGTCCTGGGGCTACTTCGTCGAGTCGCGCAGCAAGCGCCAGTTCACCGAACTGTTCGGCCAGTACGTACCGCCGGAATTGGTCGACAAGATGGCGGCGGATCCGGAGAAGTACAGCATGGAGGGCAAGAGCGAGGAGCTCACCGTGCTGTTCTCAGACATTGTCGGCTTCACCTCGATTTCCGAGAGCCTGACGCCGAAGGAGTTGTCGCAGTTCATCAACGATTATCTCACGGCGA
>JAKAIH010000363.1 GCA_021825225.1 Pseudomonadota bacterium | reverse complement strand
GCAATAATGCACGAATTTTCGGGCTTTGTTCCACCCGAATAATCTTATTATGCAATAGCTTTGGCTGATGCCTGCCCCCGCCGGCTACAAACGCTGCAATGCTGCCGCCCGGCATTGCAGTTCCGCGGTCGCGCGCAAGCAGCGCCGCTTACTTTCGTTTCAGAAAGAACGTGAATTCGCTGTTGGCTTCAGTCTGCGCAAGCAACTCGTTGCCGGTCTGCTTGCAGAATGCCGCGAAATCCTTGACCGAGCCGACATCGGTCGAAACGATGCGCAGCACCTGGCCGCTTTGCATCTCGGTCAGCGCTTTTTTCGCGCGCAATATCGGCAGCGGGCAGTTCAGACCGCGCGCATCCAGCTCCTTGTCGAATTCCATGGCCGTCTCCTCCTTGTGTCCGGTTGGTCCATCGCACGTGGCTATTGTATCCAAGCCGGGAACGGCTGACATGCCCGACATGAACGCCCGCCCCATTTCCTTCTTTCTCTGCCCCTGCGCCATCGTACATCAGCGGGTTTGATGGCGCAGCGGCTGCGCTTTCAGGCGCAGCCGACCATGGTAGTATTTCTCCGGGATGGGAAACAGCGCCGGCGAGCTGTGCCGCCGGCGTCAGTGGAGCACTTATGAACGAGCCAGGCATGCGCCCGTCGCAAACCCGCGGGCCGGCGCGTGAAACCGACCTGCAGGCCTTGCGCGCGCTGTCGGAACTCACCGCCGTACTTGCCGAAGAGCATGACCCGGAAAAACTGCTCGAGCGTTCGCTCGGCACCATGGTCCGGCTCGCGGGCGCGCAGGCCGGCGCAGTGCGCGTGGTGACCAGCGACGGCGCGCACCTGCGCCTGATCGCCTCGCAGGAACTCGCGCCGGAGGTGGTCGCGCAGGAGCAATTGGTGCCGCTGGACTGCGGCATCTGCGGCGCCGCGGTGAGCGATGACGCCGTGCGCCAGAGCTTCGAATTGCAGCACTGCGCCGCGCGCACCGGCTCGGGCTATTTCGACCGGCTCGGTACCGCGGTGGTGATCCCGTTGCGGCACATGGGCAAGGTGCTCGGCGCCTACACCCTGTTCTTCGACGATAAACGCGAAACGCCGGAGGAACTGGGGCTGCTGTTCCGCTCGATCAGCGAGCATCTGGGCATGGCGCTGGAAAATACGCGCCTGCTGCGCGAGAACATGCGCATGACACTGATGAACGAGCGCCAGCTGATCGCGAACGAGGTGCACGATTCGCTGGCACAGACCATGGCCTATATGAAGATCCGGCTCGCAATGATGCAGGAGGCGCTGGAGGCGAGCGAACAGCCGCGGGCGCTCAAGCATGCGGGTGAGGTGCAGCAGGCGCTGGACGGCGCCTATGGCGACCTGCGCGAGCTGCTGTCGCAGTTCCGCAACCGCATGGATCCGCTCGGCCTGGTGCATGCGCTGCAGGAACTGCAGACGAAGTACTATGATCGCACCGGCATTGCGCTCGCGTTCGACAACCGCACCATCGACCTCGGCCTGAGCGTGGAGGAGGAAAGCCAGGTGTTTCACATCATGCAGGAGGCGCTCGCCAACGTGGCGCGCCACTCCGGCGCAAAACACGCCCGCCTTACGATGGAACTGGTCGGCGGGGAATACCGTTTCGCGGTCGAAGACGACGGGCTGGGTTTTTTCGCCTTCGGCCAGCGTCTGGGCGGCGCCGAACACCATCCGCACCTGCGCCATCACCTCGGTGTCAACATCATGCGCGAACGCGCGCAGCGCCTTAACGGCACGATCGAAATCGTCAACCTGCCGCAGGGGGGCGCGCGCGTCAGCCTGGTGTTTCCGGCGCAGAGTGGAGGACCGGCATGAGCTGCCGGGCAGGGGCCACGGCCAGGCATACGGGCAAGGCGAATGCCACGGGCTGCCGACACTCGCCCGCCCGCGATTGCCGCCCGGAGACAAGCGCATGAAGACCGTGCGCGTGATGCTGGTCGATGACCATACCCTGTTCCGCCGAGGCCTGGCGGAACTGCTGCATGGGCGCAACGGCATCGAAGTGGTGGCGGCCACCGCCGGCGCCACCGAGGCTGCGCGCCTGATGCAGGAAAAGAAACCGGACGTGCTGCTGCTCGACCTGAACCTGCCGCCGCACGGCGGGCTCGCGCTGCTGCGCACCCTGCAGGATTACGGCTGGACCGGCCCGACGCTGATCCTGACGGTATCCGACTCGGAAGACGACCTTGCCAATGCGCTGCACGCCGGGGCGCGCGGCTACCTGCTGAAGGATATGGAGCCGGAGGACGTGACCGATGCGATCCTGCGCGCGGTGCGCGGCGAGACCGTAGTCGCACCCGCCATGACCATGAAGCTGGTGGACCTGCTGCAGCCGGGGCGGCAGAGCAAGACGCGCGAAAATCTGCTCGCGCAGCTAACCGAGCGCGAGCGCGAGATCCTCGCTCACCTGGCGCAAGGCATGTCGAACAAGGCGATCGCGCGCGCACTCGACATCAGCTACGACACGGTCAAACTGCACGTGCGCCACATCCTGTCGAAGCTCAACTTCACCTCGCGCGTCGAAGCCGCCGTGTTCGCGGTCGAGCAAAGAGGAACGCCGCAAGGCCCTGCCGAGCCGCGCAAACCCTGATCCGCGTCAGCGCGCAAGCGCCTGCGCGCGTTCCAAGCCGATTTCTGCGCCCGCTTCGACGGCGCCTTTCTCGTACCACGCAAGTTTTGCCTGCAGCCGCACCACCTCGCCGATGATGATCAGCGTCGGCGGGCCGAGGCGCGCGGCCTGCGCCAGCTGCGGCAGCGTCGCCAGCGTTCCCACCACCGTACGCTGGCTCGCCGTAGTGCCGTGCTGCACGATTGCCGCCGGCGTCGCAGCGGAAAGGCCGTGGATGACGAGCTCACGGCACAAAGTGGGCAGGCCGAGCAGACCCATGTACACGACCAGGGTGCGTCCCGGACGCGCAAGCGAATCCCAGTCCAGGTCCACACTGCCGTCCTTGAGATGACCGGCCACGAACAGGCAGGAATTGGCGTAATCGCGGTGGGTAAGCGGGATGCCGGCGTAGGCGGCGACGCCGCAGGCGGCGGTGACCCCCGGTACCACCTCGAAGGCAATGCCGGCTGCAGCCAGTGCCTCGACCTCTTCGCCGCCCCGGCCGAATACAAACGGATCGCCGCCTTTGAGTCTCAGCACGCGCTTGCCCGCGCGCGCGAGCCGCACCAGCAGCTGGTTCAGTTCGCTCTGGCTGAGCGTATGGTTGCCGCGTTCTTTGCCGGCATAGATGCGCTCGGCACCGCTTGCGCCGAGTTCGAGAATCGGCGCTGACACCAGATGGTCGTAGACGATGACCTCGGCCTCGGCCAGCAGCTTTGCCGCACGCAGCGTCAGCAGTTCCGGATCGCCGGGCCCCGCGCCGACCAGATAGACCGTGCCCGGGCGCATGGCGCGGGCGCTTGGAGAATTGAATGTCACTATCACCTCAGTTTACCGTGCCAGCCAGCGCCGGCGCGCGACTGCGCACGAAATCGACGAAGCGCGCCGCCCAGTTGCAGCTGCCGGCGCTGCGCAGGTGCGCGTAATTGGCCAGCAGGTTGTTGACCACGATGCCGTCGGATTTTCCGTCGCTACCGTGCCCGCGAACCACACGGTAGGCAAAGCGCGTGTCCGCCGCGAGGCCCTCGATGCTCGAGTAGTGAAACTCGTGCGCCGCAAGCTCCGTGCGCGCGGCGCCCTGATCCTGCCAGGGGTGAGCCGCGGTCGGAACCAGTCTGACATAGCCGCGGCCGACCGGCTTTTCGTGCAGCACCACGTCGCCTGCGATAACGCCGACCATGCGGCGCGTGTCGCCGCGCCAGCTCAGCG
>JAKAIH010000362.1 GCA_021825225.1 Pseudomonadota bacterium | reverse complement strand
GAAGGTGCTGGTCTCGCCGCTTTCGCCGAAGATGCCCTCGGCGTGCGGGAACACCATGCGCAGCGCGATCAGGAACAGGATCAGGCCGCCGGCGATCGCGAGCGCGTTGTCCGACAGGCGCAGCAATTGCATGAACTGGTGGCCGCCGAACATGAAGCCGAGCAGCACCGCGTAGGCAATGGCGCATTCGCGCAGCACCACCCGGGTGCGCGCGTCCGGCTCCACGTTCTTGAGCACCGAGATCACCAGCGGCATGTTGCCGAAGGGGTCCATCACCAGGATCAGCAGGATGGTGGCCGAAATGATATCCACCGCGACCGCCTAGAGCGCGTGGCGCCGGTCGCCGCTGGCGAAGCCCGCGAGCGGCGCGGCGTAGCCTTTCCCCAACGCGATTACCTTGAACAGCTCGCCCATCTCCGACGGCGAGAGCAACTGCTGCGCTGCCGCCGCCTGCGGCGCATAAGCCATCACATCCTCTGGCGGGATGCGCAGCATGAGTTCGGTGATGCCGCAGTTGATCAGGAACTGCGCCTGGCCGGTGTAGCCGAGCAGTTCCAGCCCGGCCTCGGTGCCGGCGCGCACAATGGCGCTGAAATCGATATGGCTGGTGATGTCCTGCAGCCCGGGCAGGAAGAAGGGGTCGGCGTGGGCGCGGTGGCGGTAGTGGCACATCAGCGTGCCTTCGCTGCGCTGCGGGTGGTAGTACTCGTGTGCGGGAAAACCGTAGTCGATGAGCAGGATCACGCCGCGCGCCATCGCCTGCGCCAGCGTGCGCACGAAGGCGCAGGCCTGCAGCTGGATTTCGCTGCGGTAGCCCGGCGGCAGCTGCAGCGCCTCGGCCGCCGCGCGCAACTCGGCGGCCGCCGGCCGCCAGCTCCAGGCGAAGCTGCCGTCCTCGAATGCGACCCCGGCTTCCTCCGGGCCTGCGGCACCGCCCCTGACCAGGTGCACCGGCATAGCGTCCAGCACTTCGTTGGCGACGATCAGGCCCTGATACAGATTGGGCAGGCGGTTGAGCCAGACCACGCGCTCCAGCAACTGCGGTACCTTCTGCGCGAGCAGGTCGCGCTCGCGCTCGCGCAGGTCGGGGCTGACTTCGAGGATGTAGTAATTGCGCGGCAGCCGGCCCAGGCGTTCGAGTTCGGTCAGCAGGGCCGCGGCGAGCGCGCCCGAGCCGGCGCCGATTTCGAGGATCTGATCCAGGCCCGATTGCAGCACCTCGGCCGCCTGGCGCGCCAGCGTCTGGCCGAATAGCGGCGTCATTTCGGGCGCGGTGGTGAAATCGCCTTCGCGCCCGAGCTTTCTCGCACCCGCGGTGTAATAGCCCAGGCCCGGCGCATACAGCGCGAGTTCCATGTAGCGCGCAAACGGGATCCAGCCGCCGCCGGCGGCGATCTCCGCGCGGATCAGCGCGGCGAGTTTCCCGCTGTGCGCCAGTGCTTCGGCCGGCGCGGCGGGTAAATCGGACAGATGGGGGAGCATATGGGGAATAGTGCGCGAATCCGGTAAAATCTTCAAATGATACCCATGCAGCTGGAAGGCAAGACCATCCTCGTCACCGGCGCGGCCAAGCGCGTCGGCGCGGCGATCGCGCGGCGGCTGCACCGCGCCGGCGCCAGGCTGGCGCTGCACTACCATGCGTCGGAGCGCGAAGCGCATGCGCTGCAATCCGAACTCAACCTGCAGCGCGCCCAATCGGTGATCGTGGTCAAGGCCGATTTGCTGGAAACCGCGGGCCTCGCGGAAATCGTGAAAACCTGCGTGGAGCGTTTCGGCGCGCTCGACGCGCTGGTCAACAACGCCTCGGCATTCTACCCCACCCCGGTGGGGGCCATCGACGAGCGCGATTGGGACGATCTCGTCGGCACCAATCTGAAGGCGCCCTTGTTTCTGTGCCAGGCGGCGGCGGCGCATTTGAAGAAAAGCGGCGGCTGCATCGTCAACATCACCGACATCCACGCCGAGCGGCCGCTGAAGAACTACGTGGTCTACAGCCTGGCCAAGGCAGGACTGGCCGGCCTCACCCGTTCGCTGGCGCGCGAGCTCGGGCCGGAAGTGCGCGTGAACGGGGTCGCGCCCGGACCGATCGCCTGGCCCGAGGACGGGTCCTTCGACGAAGTGACGCGCCAGCGCGTAATCTCGCACACCCTGCTCAAGCGCATCGGCGAGCCCGACGACATCGCGCGCGCGGTGTACTACCTGATCGCCGAGGCCCCGTACGTCACTGGTCAGATTATTGCAGTAGACGGCGGCAGGAGCGTAAACCTATGAACGATGATCTGGACTGGCTTGGGGGATTAACAAGGGGGCGTACCCACTTGTTCGTCGACGGATGAACGCGCCCGAGCACAAGCGGCTGGAAAAGCAGCGCATAGACGCGAACAAGCTGGAGAAGCGCCTGTGCCGCCTCGCCGGGCAGGCGATCGCCGATTTCAACATGATCGAAGCCGGCGACCGCGTCATGGTCTGCCTCTCGGGCGGCAAGGACAGCTACGGCCTGCTCGACGTGCTGCTGAAGCTGCGCCAGCGTGCACCCATAGACTTCGACATCGTCGCGGTCAATCTCGACCAGAAGCACCCGGGCTACCCGGCGCAGGTGCTGCCCGAGTACCTGAAGTCGCTGGGCATCGAATTCCTGATCGCGGAGCAGGACACCTATTCGGTGGTCAAGCGCCTGGTGCCCGAAGGCAAGACCATGTGCTCCGTTTGTTCGCGCCTGCGCCGCGGCGTGCTCTATCGCCTGGCGGGCGAACTCGGCGCAACCCGGATCGCGCTCGGTCATCATCGCGACGACATCCTCGAAACCTTTTTCCTGAACCTGTTCTTCGGCGGCAGGCTGAAAGCCATGCCGCCCAAACTCGGCTCGGACGACGGCAAGCACGTGGTCATCCGCCCGCTTGCCTACGTAAAGGAAAAGGATCTCGCGCGCTACGCCGAAATTCGCGCCTTCCCCATCATTCCCTGCGACCTGTGCGGCTCGCAGGACCAGCTGCAGAGAAAGCAGGTGAAGCAGCTGCTGCGGCAATGGGAGAAGGAGTTCCCGGGACGGGTCGAAACCGTGTTCAACAGCCTGCAGCGGGTGGTGCCTTCGCATTTGCTCGACCGCAAGCTGTTCGATTTTCCCGCTGTCAGCGCTGCCGGGGTCCCTACCGAGGATGGAGACAAAGCCTTTGATGCGGAAGACTTTTCCTCCGCCGGAGCCGCTCCGATCCAGATCCGTTCCACGACGGAATAGGCCGGCGATCAAGCGTATTTTGTCAAACTCAGTTTGCCATGCTAGAATTTCGGCATGAATTGCGCTGAACGATTGGTATCGATTTTCGGCAGCCAGGCCGAGGTGGCCCGGCGCTTGCGCCTGGATCGTGCCGTCGTGAATAACTGGGTCAAGTCCGGTTATGTTCCGGCGCGCTGGGCGATGGAAGTCGAGCACGCCACCGAGGGCAAGGTCGCGGCGGTCGAAGTGCTCAACGAAGCCAACGCCAAGAAGCCGGTCCGAGTCAAATCGCGCCCCGACGATCTGTTCGGGTCGCATCTTCCAGGGAGTGACGCCATGAGTGATTTCGCACCAGCCAAACGCATCCAGACTTTCCATCCGCCGCAGCGCACGCTCATGGGCCCCGGTCCGTCGGAGATCAATCCGCGCGTGATGGCGGCGATGAGCCTGCCGGCGATCGGCTATCTCGACCCCGTGTTCGTCGAGATGATGGAGGAACTGAAGTCGCTGCTGCGCTACGCCTATCAGACCAAGAACGCGCTCACTTTCCCCGTGTCCGGCCCCGGTTCGGTCGGCATGGAATACTGCTTCGTCAACCTGGTCGCCCCTGGCGACAAGGTCATCGTCTGCAGGAA
>JAKAIH010000361.1 GCA_021825225.1 Pseudomonadota bacterium | reverse complement strand
GCGCCCGGGGTGCGCGAGTAGCGCGGCGCCGGCGCCGGTTGGGTCACGCCTTCGATCTCGACGAAGGCGCCGCGCGCGCGGTTGTGCGCGTGCTGCGGCGCTTCGGTCAGCGACAATACCGGAGCGAAGCACACGTCCGTGCCTTCCATGTCGCGGCACCACTCGTCCCGGGTCTTTTTCTTGAACGCGGCCGCGAATGCCGCACGCAGCTCGGGCCAGCGTGCGAATTCGAATTGTCCCGGCAGCGCCGCGGCATCCAGTCCCAGCCGCGCGAGCAGTTCGGCGTAGAAGCGCCCCTCGATGGAGCCGATGGCCACGTGTTTTCCGTCCGCCGTCTCGTACACGTCGTACCAGGGCGCGCCGGTGTCGAGCACGTTGACGCCGCGCTGGTCGCGCCAATGGCCCGCGGCCATGCGCCCGTAGAACATCGCCATCAGGCTGGCCGCGCCCTCGCTCATGGCGGCGTCTATCACCTGCCCTTTGCCCGAGGCGCGCGCCTCGAACAGGGCGCAGGCGATGCCGAAGGCCAAATACATGCCGCCGCCGCCGAAATCGCCCACCAGGTTGAGCGGCGGCAGCGGCGCCTCGCCCTTGCGCCCGATCGCGTGCAGCGCGCCCGATAGTGCGATGTAGTTGATGTCGTGTCCGGCGGCCTGCGCCAGCGGCCCGTCCTGCCCCCAGCCGGTGATGCGGCCGTAGACCAGGCGCGGATTGCGTGCGAGGCAGGCCTCGGGGCCCAGGCCCAGGCGCTCGGTGACGCCGGGGCGGAAGCCCTCGATCAGCGCGTCGGCGCGGGCCGCAATTTCCAGCACCGTCTCGATAGCCGCGGCCTGTTTCAGATCGAGCGCGATCGATCGCCGGCCGCGCGACATGATGTCGTATTTCGGCTCCACCGGCAGTCCCAGGTCGTTCGCCTGCAGGCGATCCACGCGCAACACGTCGGCGCCCATGTCGGCGAGCAGCATGCCGCAGAAGGGCCCCGGGCCGATGCCGGCGATTTCCAGCACTTTCACGCCTGTCAGCGGTCCGCTCATGTTCGGCTCCTGTCGCTCGTTCATTTTGGAAACTGCGGGCTGCGCTTGTCGAGGAAGGCGGCGATGCCTTCGCGCGCTTCCGGCTGGTGCAGCAGATGGGAAAAGGACTCGCGTTCCAGCTCCAGGTGATTGGCGAGTTCGGGACAGACCGACTGATTGACGAGACCCTTGATGCGGCCGATGGCGCCGGTCGCGCCCTGCGCCAGTTTTGCCGCCCAGGCCGCGGCCTCGGTGAGTGCCTGGCCCTGATCCACCAGCCGGTTGATGATGCCGGCCTGATACAGGCGCTCGGCTCCTATGGGAGCGCCTTCCATCAGCAATTCGCTCGCGAGTTGCAGCGGCAGCGCCCGCGGCAACAGCAGGCTGGGCGCGCCGTCGGGTGACAGGCCTATTTTCACGTAGGCCATGGTGAAGCGCGCCTCGCGCGCGGCCACGACGAGGTCGCAGGCGAGCGCGAGCGAAAAGCCGGCGCCGGCCGCGTTGCCTTCGACCGCAGCGATGATGGGCTTCGGAAACTGGCGCATGCTGCGTATCAGTTCGTTCAGCACGCCGATGCGCGCGACGATGGCGGCGCGCGGCTTGTCCTGGAATTCGCGCAGGCTGGCGAGGTTGCCGCCGCTGCAGAAATGCGCACCCGCGCCGGTGAGCACCGCCGCGCCCACGGCAGGGTCGCCGGCAGCCAGGCGCAGCGCCTCGGCTGCCGCGCGGCTGAATTCGGGCATGAGCGCATTTCTTTGCGCCGGGTTGTCTATGGTCAGCAGCAGTACGCCGTCGCGGGTCTGCACGTCGAGTTTCGCGGTCATCGGATTTGGTCTTTGTGCTATTGAATCGCTGTCAACATAGCAGATCGAAGTGAGGACAGGCAAAGAGTCTGCGGCGATTTCTGCCGCAGTCGCGCGCAAGCGTTTTCGGCCGGCTGAAAGCCGGCGCGGCCGGAGTAGTCGACGATGCGCGGTGATATAATAAATTTCGTTAATCGCGCCATCCCGAGGACTCCCCATGGATCTGAACTACACCAAGGAAGAACAGGCGTTTCGCGAAGAAGTGCGCGGTTTCGTGCGCGACCATCTGCCCAAGGACATCGCCGACAAGGTGTTGCACCACAAGCGCCTGGTGAAGGACGACTGGGTGCGCTGGCAAAAGATTCTGTACAAGCAGGGCTGGGTCGCGCCGAACTGGCCCAAGGAGTACGGCGGCTGCGCCTGGACGCCGATCCAGCAGCACATCTTCGACGAAGAGTGCGGCTACGCCGGCGCGCCGCGCGTGATGCCTTTCGGCCTGGTGATGGTGGCGCCGGTGATCCAGAATTTCGGCAGCCAATGGCAGAAGGAGTATTACCTGCCGCGCATCCTGTCCTCGGAGGACTGGTGGGCGCAGGGCTACAGCGAGCCGGGCTCGGGCTCCGACCTGGCTTCGCTCAAGACCAAGGCAGTGCGCCAGGGCGACCACTACATCGTCGATGGCCAGAAGACCTGGACCACGCTGGGTCAGTACGCCGACATGATTTTCTGCCTGGTGCGCACCGACTCCACGGTGAAAAAGCAGGAGGGCATCTCTTTCCTCCTGATCGACATGAAAACGCCCGGCATCACCGTGCGCCCGATCATCACCCTGGACGAGGAGCACGAAGTCAACGAAGTGTTCTTCGACAACGTCAAGGTCCCGGCCGCGAACCTGGTGGGCGAGGAGGGCAAGGGCTGGACCTATGCCAAGTTCCTGCTCGGCCACGAGCGCACCGGCATCGCGCGCGTGGGCGAATCCAAGCGCGAGCTGGAACAGTTGAAGGCGATCGCCGCCAAGCAGCTGCGCAACGGCAGGCCGCTGCTGGAGGATCCGCGTTTCCGCGATCGCGTCACCGCGGTCGAGGTCGAGCTGATGGCGCTGGAAATCACGCTGCTGCGCGTGCTGTCATCGCGCAGCAAACCGGGCCCGGAAGCCTCGATCCTCAAGATCAAGGGCACCGACATCCAGCAGGCGCTGACCGAGCTGACGATGGAGGCGATGGGGCCGTATGCACTGCCGTTCCGCCCCGAAGTGCGCGACGGCAACTGGCACGGCGACCCGGTGGGGCCCGACTATGCCGCGCCTGCCGCCGCGGTCTATTTCAACTACCGCAAGACCTCGATCTACGGCGGCTCGAACGAAATTCAGCGCAACATCATTTCGCAGATGGTACTGGGACTCTGATCATGGATTTCATATTCAGCGAAGAACAGCAGCAGCTGCGCGACAGCCTGCAGAAATACATAGCCAAGGAATACGGCTTCGAGGCGCGCAAGGCGATCATCGCCTCGAAGCAGGGTTTTTCCGACAAGGTGTGGGCGCAATTCGCCGACATGGGCCTGCTCGGCGTGGCCTTCGACGAGGCGCACGGCGGCTTCAGCGGCAGCTCCGTGGACACCATGCTGGTGATGACCGAGCTTGGCCGCGGCATCGTGGTCGAACCCTATTTCTCCACCGTGGTGCTGGGCGGCAGCCTGATCGACCTCGCCGGCAGCGAGGCGCAGAAGCAGGCGCTGCTGTCCGAGGTCGCGCAGGGCAAGCTCCTGCTCGCGGCGGCGCTGGGCGAACCGAATTCGCGCTATGAACTGAACTGCGTCGAGACCACGGCCAGGCGCGACGGTGCGGGCTACGTGCTCAATGGGCACAAGGCAGTGGTGCTGCACGGCGAGAGCGCGGACAAGCTGGTGGTGTCGGCGCGCACCGCCGGAGCGGCGCGCGAGGCCAGGGGCATCAGCCTGTTTCTGGTGGAGCGCAAGGCGGCCGGCGTCACGGTGCAGGGCTATCGCACCATAGACGGCATGCGCGCGGCCGAGATCAAAC
>JAKAIH010000360.1 GCA_021825225.1 Pseudomonadota bacterium | reverse complement strand
GCACGACCGTCCGGCGTTGCTGGTGCGCGTCGAAGACGAGAACGGCTGCTTCGGCTGGGGCGAGGTCTGGTGCAATTTCCCCGCGGTTGGGGCGGAACACCGCGCACACCTGCTCGACAGCCTGATTGCGCCGATACTGCTGGAGCGGGCCTGGGCAGACCCGGGTACCGCCTTCCGCGAACTCAACCGGCGCCTGCACGTCCTCACGCTGCAGTCCGGCGAGCACGGCCCGATGGCGCAGATCGTGGCCGGTACCGACGTCGCCTTGTGGGACCTGGCGGCGCGCCGCGCCGCGCAGCCGCTATGGAAGATGCTGGGCGGCACGCCGACAGTCCCGGTGTACGCAAGCGGACTGAATCCAGGCAAACCGGAGGCGCTCGCCGCGAAGAAGCTGCAGGAAGGTCATCGCGCGTTCAAGCTCAAGGTCGGTTTCGGCGAGGAGCGCGACCGCGCCAACCTCGCCGCGTTGCGCGCACTGGTCGGACCGCTGCCGCTGATGGTGGATGCCAACCAGGCTTGGGAACCGGAGCAGGCGCGCGCGATGAGTGCCGCGCTGGCGCAGTTCGCGCCGCTGTGGCTGGAGGAGCCGATTGCCGCCGATCAGCCGCTAAGCGCTTGGCAACAGCTGGCGCGCGCTTCGCTGATCCCGCTCGCCGCCGGCGAAAACCTGCGCGGCATCGACGCTTTCGAAGCCGCTCTTGGCGCCGCGGCATTCGGCGTGATCCAGCCGGACCTCGGCAAATGGGGCGGCTTCAGCGGTTGCCTCGAAGTCGGAAAATTGGCGCGCTCGCGCGGCGTGATGTTTTGCCCGCATTGGCTGGGCGGCGGCATCGGCCTCGCCGCATCGCTGCATCTCATGGCCGCGATCGGCGGTCCGGGCTATGTCGAGGTCGACGCCAATCCCAATCCCCTGCGCGAGCTCGGCGTGATTCCCGCATTCAAAGTGCAGGAGGGCAGGATACACCTGAGCGACATCCCGGGCCTGGGCGTGGTGCCGAATCTGGCCGCAATCGAGCCTTACCGTGTCCAATAAGCCGGTCGCCGCCCGCATCTGCCTCATCGCCGCGCTGGCGGCAAACCGCGTCATCGGCAGGAACAACGCCCTGCCCTGGCACCTGCCCGCCGATCTCAAACGCTTCAAGGCCCTGACCATGGGCCACCCGGTGCTCATGGGCCGCAAGACCTACGAATCGATAGGCAAACCGCTGCCCGGACGGCGCAACCTGGTGATTACGCGCAACCGCGGCTACAGCGCCACCGGCTGCGAAGTGGTCCACTCGCTGGACGCGGCGCTCGCGGCCTGCGCCGGCGCGCAGGATATTTTCATCATCGGCGGCGCCGAACTGTACCGCGAGGCGCTGCCGCGCGCGCAGCGCCTGGAGTTCACCGAAATCCATGCCGAGTTCGAAGGCGATGCCAGCTTCCCGCAATTCGCATCGGACCAGTGGCGCGAAACCGCACGCGAAATCCACGGCGCCGAAGCGGGCGCGCCCTTCCGCTATGATTTCGTGCGCTACGAACGCGCGGCCTAAAGCCCGCGGGCCGCTCCGGAATTGCCGAAACGGCGGTTTATTCTTTCATACTGCCGGGCCCGGCATGGTGTATAATGCCGTTGCAGGAATGTAAGGCAGTGGAATTTGCTGGTCCGTCGTAGCCGCGTCCGCGGTACTCCTCAGGTCGTCGTTTTCCTCCCTGTAGTTCTCGCATTCGGGCGCAAGCCTATTTTAATTTTTATCTAGGAATAATAGACATGAGTACAGGTACCGTTAAATGGTTCAACGACGCCAAGGGTTTCGGCTTCATCACCCCCGACGGCGGCGGCAAGGACCTTTTCGCGCACTTCTCGGCAATCCAGGGCAACGGCTTCAAGAGCCTGCAGGAAAACCAGAAAGTGACGTTCGACATTACCGCCGGCCAGAAAGGCGACCAGGCGATCAATATCAAGCCGGTCGAGTAATAGGCCAGGCTGGAGGAAAAAAGCCCGGGCGACCGGGCTTTTTTTTCGTCCGTCGCGCCGGGGAATCGACGCGGCGGCCGGTTCACGGTGCCGGCGCGCGCTGGGCCGGGCGCACGCAATCCACGTAATAGCGCCCGTCTTCGCCTTTTACCAGCCCGTGTATGTCGGTCTCGAATCCCGGAAAGCGATTGTTGAAATCGCGCGCGAACTGCAGGTAGCGCACAATGGTGGAATTGAAGCGCTCGCCCGGAATCAGCAGGGGAATGCCGGGCGGATAAGGCGTGACCAGCACGCTGGTGACGCGGCCTTCGAGCTTGTCGATCTCGACCCGGTCGATCTCGTGGTGCGCCATGGCGGCGAACGCGTCCGAAGGCTTCATCGCCGGCTGCATGTCGGACAGATACATTTCGGTGGTCACGCGCGCCACGTCGTTCGCCTTGTACATGCCGTGGATCTGCTCGCACAAGTCGCGCAGGCCCATGCGCTCGTAGCGCGGATGCTTCTGGCAGAATTCCGGCACCGCGCGCCAGATCGGCTGGTTCTTGTCGTAGTCGTCCTTGAACTGCTGCAGCGCAGTCACCAGAGTGTTCCATCGCCCCTTGGTGATGCCGATGGTGAACATGATGAAAAACGAGTACAGCCCCGTCTTCTCCACGATAACGCCGTGCTCGGCCAGATACCTGGTGACGATGCCCGCCGGGATACCGGTCTTGGCGAATTTGCCCGATACGTCCAGTCCCGGCGTGATGATCGTGGCCTTGATCGGGTCGAGCATGTTGAAGCCGGGCGCGAGATTGCCGAAACCGTGCCATTTATCGTTGGCTCTGAGTACCCAGTCCTCGCGCGAGCCTATGCCTTCGGCGACGATCTTCTCCGGCCCCCACACCTTGAACCACCAGTCCTTGCCCCATTCCGCATCGACCTTGCGCATGGCGCGGCGAAAATCGAGCGCCTCCAGGATCGATTCCTCCACCAGCGCCGTGCCCCCGGGCGGCTCCATCATCGCCGCCGCCACGTCGCAGGACGCAATGATCGCGTACTGCGGCGAGGTCGAGGTGTGCATCAGATAGGCTTCGTTGAACGCATGGCGGTCGAGCTTTTGCGTCTGCGATTCCTGCACCAGGATCTGCGAAGCCTGTGAAATGCCGGCGAGCAGCTTGTGCGTGGAGTGCGTGGCGAAAATGATCGCATCCTTGGTGCGCGGCCGGTCCTTGCCTATGGCGTGCATGTTCTTGTAGAACTCGTGGAACGTCGCATGCGGCAGCCAGGCTTCATCGAAGTGCAGCGTGTCGATGGAGGAGTTCAGCGTCTGCTTCAGCATCTCCACGTTGTAGACCACGCCGTCGTAGGTGCTCTGCGTAATCGTGAGGATGCGCGGCTTCTTGCGCTTTGCCGCGCGCGCGAACGGATTGGCCTCGATTTTCCTCTTGATGTTCTCCGGGCTGAACTCCTCCAGCGGGATCGGGCCGATGATCCCCAGGTGGTTGCGCGTAGGCGTGAGGAACACAGGAATCGCGCCGGTCATGGTGATCGCGTGCAGGATGGATACGTGGCAGTTGCGGTCGACGACGACGATGTCGTCGGGCGCGACATTGGCATGCCAGACCATCTTGTTCGAGGTCGAGGTGCCGTTGGTGACGAAGAAGCAATGATCGGCGCCGAAGATGCGCGCGGCATTCCTCTCCGAGGCAGCGACCGGGCCGGTGTGGTCGAGCAGCTGGCCCAGCTCGTCCACCGCGTTGCACACGTCGGCGCGCAGCATGTTCTCGCCGAAGAACTGGTGGAACATCTGCCCCACGGGACTCTTCAGGAAAGCGACCCCGCCTGAATGCCCCGGGCAGTGCCAGGAATACGAGCCGTCCTGCGCGTAATGCACCAGCGCGCGGAAGAACGGCGGCGACA
>JAKAIH010000359.1 GCA_021825225.1 Pseudomonadota bacterium | reverse complement strand
GCGTTCCATGCGATTGCGGTAGCCATATCGATGATCCTCGAAGTCGATGCTGCCGTTGGCGACCGAAAATCGTCCGATGGCCAGACGCGGCGGCTGCGCCGGGGCCGCGGTCCCTGCATCAGGCAGAAGCGCGGCCAGATTCAGACGGCCGTCCTTCGCAATTTCCAGATTTACCGCGGGATCGGTCAGCCGCACTTCGTCCAGCACCCAGGCGCGGCGCAGCAGCGAACGCCATTCGAGATCGACCACGGCGTCGGCGAACCCGAGCAGCGGCCGGCCCTGCATGGTCTCGAGCGCGAATTCGCGCGCCTGCAGCCTGAGCGTAAAAGGATTGAAGCTGATGTCACCGATGCGCGCGCGCTGGTGCAGACCTTGCTCCAGCAGACGGGGCAGTTCGCGCTGCGCCAGCCACGGCGCGAGCAGGAATCCCGCAAGCGCGTAGGCCGCGACCAGCGCGGCCGCCGCTACCGCGATGCGCAGCGACCTGCGCCCCTGCCTCTTCCCCGGTGTCTGTTGGCTCATAGCGCGCGCATCGCCTGCAATGGACTAGCTTCGCCCCGTCCCGACCGGGGTCAAAGCTGGTTCCTGACGTAGAGCGCGGGAAACTGCCGCTGCAGGTCGGCGAGTTTCGGCAGGTCGTTGATCACGATGTAAGGCTGATCCGGATGCAGCGCAAGATAATTCTGATGATAAGCCTCGGCAAAGTAGAACGCTTTCAGCGGCGTGACCTCGGTGACGATGGGGCGCGCGAAGACGTGCGCCGCCTGCAACTGTGCGATGTAGGCCTTGGCTATGTGTTTCTGCTCGTCGTTGGAAAAGAATATGGCCGAGCGGTACTGGGTGCCGGTGTCCGGCCCTTGCCGGTCGAGTTCGGTCGGATCGTGCGCGACGGAAAAGAATACCTTCAGCAGCTGTCCATAGGAGATGCGCGCCGGATCGTAAACAACGCGCACCGACTCGGCGTGACCGGTAGTGCCAGAGCTTACTTGCTCGTAATGCGCCGTAGCCGCACTGCCTCCCGCGTAGCCGGATGCGACCCGGATAACGCCTTTCACGTGTTTGAACACCGCATCCACGCCCCAAAAACACCCGCCCGCGAAAACGGCGGTCTCCATGCCCGGCTGCTGTGCCAGCGGGGAATCGATTTTGGCGTCGGGCAGCGGTCGGGCAGCCTGCGCGGGCGCGAAGAAAAAGAACAGCATGGCCGCCGTCACTATCCCCACCAAGCCGATGATTCTGTCTGCAGATATACGCGACATGGCAATTCCTCCTTAGAGCCCGATTCCGGCAGACAGAACCGGCACCTCGATTGGGACTTACGCGGACGAAGCCTGCTCCAGCGCGTATGATAACCAAGTAACAGCACAGATTGAATGCCTTTTGCAGTGCATAGCGCCAGCCGCCACCACGATTGCGAAGCGAGTTGAACGCCGATCCGCTTTATCTCGCCATAGATCAGGGCACCCACGCGAGCCGCGCGGTGGTGCTGGATCGCCGTGGAGAAGTGCTGGCGAGCGGGGTGCGCGCCATCGGTCTTGCGCGGCCCGCCCCCGACTGGGCCGAGCAGGATGGCGAGGAAGTCGTCGAATCGATTTTTACTGCAGCGAAAGCGGCCCTGTCTTCCCTGGGCGCGCGCCGGCGCGACGTGGCGGCGGCGGGTCTCGCCAGCCAGCGCGCGAGTTGCATCTGCTGGGACCGGCACAGCGGCCGGCCGCTGTCGCCGCTGTTCAGCTGGCAGGACCGGCGCGCGCACCAGTGGTTGCGCCAGTTCGAGCCGCAGGGCGAGGACGTGCATCGCAAGACCGGGCTGTTTCTGTCGGCGCATTACGGCGCGAGCAAGCTGCGTTGGGCTCTGGACCACCTTCCGGCGGTGAGCGCCGCGCGCACGGCAGGCACGCTCTGCTGGGGACCGCAGGCAAGCTATCTCGCGTTCCGTCTGCTGGAGGAACGACCCCTGGTCGCCGATCCACAGTGTGCTGCGCGCACCCAGTTATGGAATCTCGGCACGCGTGACTGGGATCCGGAACTGCTGGCGCTGTTCGGACTGCCGCAGGGTTTCCTGCCCAGGAGTGTCCCCACCTGCCATCCGTTCGGAACGCTGAGACTGGGTGACACTGCGATTCCTCTGACTGCGGTAAACGGCGACCAGTCCGCGGCAGTGTTCGCTTTCGGCTGGCCCGAAGAGGATTCGGCCTACGTCAATATCGGCACCAGCGCCTTCGTGCAGCGCGCTCTCAGCCTCGATCCAGGCTATGTACCGCGCCAGCTTACCGGCATTATCCTCGACGACGGCAGGACCACGGTGTACACGGTGGAGGGCAATGTCAACGGCGCCGGCACCGCGCTGGAATGGCTGCGCCGGGAACTCGGAATCGCAGACCTCGATGCGCTGCTGCCGCAATGGCTGGCCGCTGCAGGCGAGCCGCCGCTGTTCCTCAACGGCATAGCCGGTCTCGGCGGCCCGTTCTGGCAGCCCGATTTCGCCTCGCGCTTCGTCGGTGAAGGCGAACCCTGGCAAAAGGCCGTGGCGGTAGTCGAGAGCATGGCCTTCCTGCTGCAGGCGAACATCGACGAAATGGCGAAGTACGTACCCCCGGCCGCGCGCATCCGCGTCAGCGGCGGGGTGTCGCAGATCGACGGCCTGTGCCGCCGGCTCGCGGCGCTGAGCGGACTCCCCGTGCACCGGCGCGAGGATGCGGAAGCGACCGCACGCGGCATCGGCTACCTGGCCGCCGGGCGGCCGACGCCCTGGAACCAGGCAGGAGAGGAACAGATTTTCAGTCCCGCCGAGGACGCGGGAATACGCGCGCGCTACCGCCGCTGGCGTGAATTGATGGCCGAGGCGACGGGAGTCTGAACGGCGCCGCCGCAGGGCAGGAGTACCGTAGCCGGCAATTTCAAGCCCTCTCCGCTTTGTTGCAGCCTTGCGATTCTGCGCGGACGAGAACAAGCACTTCAGCCGAACAGGCCACCGACGCGCGTCCCGGCAATGCGATTGACCACGAACAGGCTCGCGGCGCAGACCGCGATCAGGATCACGCCGAGCGCGGCCGCCTGGCTATGCGAACCGGCAATGTAGAACGTGAAAATGCCGAATGGGATCATCTCCCAGCCGCCCAGGGTCAGAAAAATCGTGGCCGACGCTTCCTGAATCGACATGATGAAGGAAAACAGCGCGCCGACCAGGATGCCCTTCCACACCAGCGGCACCGTGATATCGCGGAAAGTCCTCAGTTTGGTCGCGCCGACGTTGGCTGCCGCTTCTTCCATCGACGGATGCACCAGCAGCAGCGAGGAGTAGCTGCCGCGCACCGTATAAGGCAGGCGCCGTACCGCGAGCACCAGCGGCAGGATGATCCACATCCCGGTCAGCGGGACGTCGATGAAAGGCAGCGGCACGTTGAACGCGCGGATATAGGCGATGCCGATGGCGGTGCCCGGAATCGCGAGGATCAGCGTGGTGAGCGCATCCATGGTGTTGCGCCCCGGCGCCTGCGTCCGGGTCATGATCCAGGCCATCGGCACCCCGACGATCAGGCACAGGACCAGGGCAAGCCCCGAATACAGGAACGAGTTGACGATGAATTTCGGCGTCTCGATGCTCACCGCGCGGAAAAATTCCAGCGAGTAGTGGACCGGGAACGGCGTGAGCGCCCAGCCGCGCCCTACCGCTGCGAACAAGACCCCCACCTGCGGGATCACGCACACGAACAGCAGCAGCAACAGCAGGCCTACGGCGAGCCAGCGCTTCACCGGCCCCAGGCGGCGGCGCTCGACGCGGGAATAGGCGAGCGAGCTGTAGTCCTTGATCGCCACATACTCGCGCGCGGCGATCACGAACAGGATCGCGAGCACCACCGGCAGCGCCGAGATC
>JAKAIH010000358.1 GCA_021825225.1 Pseudomonadota bacterium | reverse complement strand
GTGGGTCCAGCCGGTTGTTACAGTGGCGATGGGAGCGAGCAGCAGCGCAGGTGGGTTTTTGTCAATCGACTACAGCGAGATGCGCATGGACAAGACGAATACGTACAATTACACGGTAGTCAGGCAGTTCGCCATCATGACGGTGGTATGGGGCATTGTCGGCATGCTGGTCGGTGTGCTGATCGCGGCGCAGTTGCGCTGGCCTGAGCTCAATTTCAACATTCCCTGGCTCACCTACGGACGCTTGCGCCCGTTGCACACCAACGCGGTGATCTTCGCTTTCGGCGGCTGCGCGCTGTTCGCCTCGTCCTATTATGTAGTGCAGCGCACCTGCCACGTGCGCCTGTTCGCCGGCGGTCTCGCGGCTTTCACGTTCTGGGGCTGGCAGGCGGTGATCGTGCTCGCGGCGGTAACCCTGCCGCTGGGTTTCACCACCGGCAAGGAATATGCCGAGCTGGAATGGCCGATCGACATTCTGATTACCCTGGTATGGGTCGCCTACGCCGTCGTATTCTTCGGCACCATCGCGAAGCGCAGAACGCCGCACATCTATGTGGCGAACTGGTTCTTCGGCGCGTTCATCCTCACGATCGCGCTGCTGCATCTGGTCAACAGCGCCGAGGTGCCGGTGACGTTCTGGAAATCGTACTCCGCCTACGCCGGAGTGCAGGACGCCATGGTGCAGTGGTGGTACGGGCATAACGCGGTGGGCTTTTTCCTGACCGCGGGCTTCCTCGGCATGATGTATTACTTCATACCCAAGCAGGCCGGCCGCCCGGTGTATTCCTACCGCCTGTCGGTGGTGCATTTCTGGGCGCTGATCTTCACCTATATGTGGGCTGGCCCGCATCATCTGCACTACACCGCGCTTCCGGACTGGGCGCAGTCGCTCGGCATGGTGTTCTCGCTGATCCTGCTGGCGCCGTCCTGGGGGGGCATGATCAACGGCATGATGACCTTGTCGGGTGCCTGGCACAAACTGCGCCAGGATCCCATCCTGAAGTTCCTGATCGTGTCGCTGTCCTTCTACGGCATGTCGACCTTCGAAGGGCCGATGATGTCGATCAAGACCGTGAACGCGCTGTCGCACTATACCGACTGGACCATCGGCCACGTGCACTCGGGCGCGCTTGGCTGGGTGGGGCTGGTGACCATGGGATCGATCTATTATCTGATCCCGCGCCTGTTCGGGCGCAGCGAAATGTACAGCGTGCCGCTGATCAACACGCATTTCTGGATGGCCACGATCGGCATCGTGCTCTACATCGCCTCGATGTGGATCGCCGGAGTGATGCAGGGACTGATGTGGCGGGCGGTCAGCACCGACGGTTCGCTCACCTACACCTTCGTCGAAGGCGTCAAGGCAACCTATCCCTTCTACACCATACGCCTCGCGGGAGGCTTGCTGTATTTCTCCGGCATGCTGGTGATGGCCTACAACGTGTGGAAAACGGTAGCCGGGCAGCAGGCGGTGGACGCCACCATCCCGGCGGTTGCCGCAGCGCACGCCTGAGCGGAGAAAGAAACCATGAATTTCAGTCACGAAATGATCGAAAAGAACAGCGCCTTGATGATCGTCCTGATCATCCTGGTGGTGGCGGTCGGCGGATTGGTGGAAATCGTGCCGCTGTACTTTCAGAAGTCCACCACCGAACCGGTGGCCGGATTGAAGCCCTATGCGCCGGTCAGGCTGGTCGGGCGCGACATCTATGTGCGCGAAGGCTGCTACAACTGCCATTCGCAGATGATCCGGCCGTTCCGCGCCGAGACCGAACGCTATGGCCATTATTCGGTGGCGGGGGAGTTCGTCTACGATCATCCGTTCCAGTGGGGCAGCAAGCGCACCGGGCCGGACCTGCAGCGCGTCGGCGGCAAGTACAGCGACGATTGGCACCGCACCCATCTCAACAATCCGCGCGATCTGGTGCCCGAATCGAATATGCCGGGCTATCCCTGGCTGGCGAAAACCCCGGCTAGCAGCGACGACATCGAGGCCAAGATGCGTGCGCTGCGCAGCGTCGGCGTGCCCTACACCGATGCCGACATCGCGGGCGCGCGCAAGCAGCTCGCGGGCAAGACCGAGCAGGATGCGCTGATCGCCTATTTGCAGGGGCTCGGCACCGCGCTCAAGACGGTGAGGTAGCCATGGACATCAACATCCTGCGCTCGATAATCACGGTGGTCGCATTCGCGATATTCATAGGCATCGTGCTGTGGGCCTACAGCGCGCGCAGCCAAGCGGCCTTCGACGAGGCGGCACGCCTGCCGTTTGACGAAGACGACGAGGAGTTCGGATACGGGGAGCGGAAATGAGCGATTTTACCGGCGGTTTCTGGAACATCTATATCAGCGTCATCACGATCGTGAGCATTATCGCCTGCGGCGTGCTGCTGAAGGCGATGAGCACGCGCAAGGTGTCCGGGGCGCAGGTGGAGACGACCGGGCACGCCTGGGACGAGGATCTCGTCGAATACAACAATCCGCTGCCGCGTTGGTGGATCTGGATGTTCTACATCAGCATCGTGTTCGCCCTGGTCTACCTCGCGCTGTATCCCGGCCTGGGCACCTACAGCGGCTCGTATGGATGGACTTCGAAAAAGCAATACGAAGAGGAAGTGGCCAAAGCCGAAGCGCAGTCGGCGCCGATCTATGAAAAATACGCCAAGACCGATTTGAAGCAGCTGGCGGCCGATCCCGCGGCGCGCGCGCTCGGGCAGAAACTGTTTCTGAACAATTGCGCGCAATGCCACTCTTCGGACGCGCGCGGCGGAAAGGGTTATCCGAACCTGGCCGATTCTGACTGGATATTCGGCGGCGACCCGGAGACGATCAAGGAAACCATCACCAAAGGGCGCCAGTCCGTGATGCCTCCCTGGGGTGCGGTGCTGGGCGACGACGGCGTCAAGGACGTGGCTCACTATGTGCTGTCGCTCAACGGCAGGACTCACGATTCCCTGCGCGCGGCGCGCGGCAAGGAAAAGTTCGCGACGACCTGCGTCGCCTGCCATGGCCCCGAAGGCAAGGGCAATCCGGCGATCGGCGCGGAAAACCTCACCAAACTGAGTTTGCTCTACGGCGCGGACGAGCCCTCGCTGATCGAGACCATCAGCAAGGGGCGCATGAGCACCATGCCGGCGCAAAAGGAGCTTCTGGGCGAGGCCAAGGTGCACATCCTCGCCGCTTACGTATGGGGGCTGTCGAATTCAGCGGATGCGGCGACCGCGCCGGCCAAAACCAGTGCACAGTGAGCGCGGCGCGGCCGCGGCCGAAGCGCGCCGCCGCGCGTCGGCGGGTCTCGGTCTGCGTGCGCAGGTGCAGCGGGTGCAAACACCGGGGACAGCTCGCCTGCCCCGGTTTCAAGGCATATAGCGGTGAACGACAGACCGAAATCAGCGGACCTGGCCAAGCTTGAGGCGGTGGTCGAACAGCCGCTGTACGAGGTTCGCAGGGAAATCTATGCACGCGCGGTGAGCGGATGGTTCGCGCGCTGGCGCTGGGCGCTGGTGTTTCTGACGCAGCTGGTGTTCTACGGCGGGCCCTGGCTGGTGTGGAACGGTCGCCAGGCAGTGCTGTTCGATCTGGTCGCGCGCAAGTTCTACATTTTCGGCATCGTCTTCTGGCCGCAGGATTTCATCTATCTCACCGGACTGCTGGTCGTTTCCGCGCTGTCGCTGTTCCTGTTCACCGCGGTGGCCGGCAGGCTGTGGTGCGGCTACGCCTGCCCGCAAACGGTCTATACCGAGATCTTCATGTGGATCGAGCGCAAGGTCGAAGGCGACCGCTGGGCGCGCATGCGCCTCGATCAGGAGCCGATGTCGCCGCGCAAGTTCGCGCTCAAGGCGGCCAAACACGGGCTTTGGGTGGCCTTGTCGCTGTGGACCGGATTCA